>DATHYN010000377.1:0-5800 GCA_035459145.1 Anaerolineae bacterium
CCCTTCCCCTCGGCCGAACTCACCCACTTCAACGCATCCAACCCAAACCGCTCCCGAAACTTCTTACAACCCGTATGCGGCAAGACCGATACCTCCACCACCGCCGTCCCCACCCGCAACCGTGCCCCCGCTGGCAAATTCGCCTCACTCAAATCCAAATCAACATACAACTGATCCCCCGCCAACGGCCACCGCCCCCGCTCCCCCGCCACCAACGCCGCCACCCGACTACTCATCAACGTCAACTGCTTGCCCCGCTCCGCCGTCCCATCCGCCGTATGCCGACTCCCCCGCGCCAACCAATTATCCCCCACCAATCCCACCGCACAGCTCAATACCCCCTCGGCCACCACCTCCCGCTCCCCTAAATCCGGCCGCCGCACAATCATCACCACTTCCCCCCTCTTCTTTGGCGCCCCTTTAACCATCTCTTCCCCCGCCTCTAACATCTCCATCGTCGCCCGATAATCACCATTTTCATTCATCCCGTACCCTTCCTTTCCTAAAAATCTACCCCTCTCCCCCCCCATCCCCCAACCGCTCCACCCAATAATCCAACGCATCCGACAACGATTGCCGCAAATGAATCTCTGGCTCCCACCCCGTCGCCCGCCGCAACTTCGCATAACTCCCATACACACACGGCGTATCCGATGGCCGCATCCGCTGCGGATCATACGCCACCTCCACATTAATCCCCGATAAATCAATCAACGTATTCAATATATTCGAAATCGCCACCGGCGCCCCCGAACAAATCAAATAACGCTCACCAATCTCTCCCTTTTCCCCCAATAACTGATAAGCCCGCACCATATCACGCACATCCGTAAAATCTCTCTGCGCATCCAAATTCCCCACCAACATCTGCGGCTCCTTTTGTCCCAACTTAATCGCCGCCAATTGACTCGCAAAATCAGCGACCACAAACCCCAACGATTGCCTCGGCCCAATATGATTAAACGGCCGCGCCTCAATCACCGGCAAATTATCCCGCTGCGCATATAACGGCACCAACTGCGCCGCCGCCCACTTACTAATCCCATATGGATGATTCGGCGCTGGTGTCCGCTCCTCCGTAATCGGCAAATCCTCATACCCCAACACCCCATAAATCTCTGCGCTCGTCACCACCACCACCCGCGGCTTGCCCCCAGCCACCGCCGCATCTAACAAATTCGCCGTCCCCCCAGCATTAACCGCCAATGGTAACGCCGGCTCACGCCACGACCCACCCACCGACGCCCACCCCGCTAAATGATAAATCAACGCTGGCTCAAACGCCGCCACCGCCGCTATCAACCCCTCCCGTTCCAACAAATCCCCCACCACCACCTCAACCCCATCCCGTACCCGCGACGCACTCCCCGCTCGCGCCAAAACAGCCACTTCGTGCCCTGCCGCCACCAAATCATCAACCAAAAAAGACCCTGCAAAACCAGACCCGCCCGTCACCAAAATACGCATACAACCATCCTAACTATTGATTTAAAAAATACCTACCAACTATTGCCCCCCACTATAACCCAACCCCGCTAACTGGGCAATGAATTCTAGACAATTAACCCCCTTTCTGCTACCCTATACCCATGACTGATTTAAACTCTAACTCCAAACCTCAAACAAAAAAACGGAGCCAACGCCAAACAATCTTGCGTGGCGCTGGCTCCGTCGCCTTAGCTCTTATCGGCATGTTCACCCTGATTATCGTTGGTGGGATCTTAGGTGAATCCGGCGGCGATCAAGGCGTTGTCTTCGGCATGTTTGTTGGCTTTGTCATCGCCACAACCCTCATTATGAACGCCGCTCGCTAACGAGTCAACCAACTTTAACCAGTCGTGATAATCGGCACTTCTTCAAATGGTTGCAACACAACCCAACCGTCCCCCTCAAATTTCATTTGGAACGATTCGCCACTACCACGGCCTAACAACGTCTTAAAACTAATATCCGTCTTGAAATCTGGCGTCAAAGAACCAGACCATGCCACCGTCGCATTCGGGTCAGTAAACACGGGACTGCCCGGCTTAACCCGCAATGTCATCGGATCATAATGTGTCGTCATCGCAATCATCCCTGGCCCTGTTAACCGCACATTAAACAAACCACCGGATACCGCCCCAGCAATCTTACGGGCCATCTTAATATCCCATTCAACTTGCTTCTCAAACGCTAACAAATCATTCCCGTTAACATAAATCGTTTCCCCTTCCCCCAACGCCAAAATTTGGACTTTCTTACCTTTATCAGCTAAGTAAATCCGACCTTGTCCTTCCATTTTCATCAATGGCAACCCTTCACCCGTAACCATCTTCTTTAACATCCGACCCACCCCATGCTCCAAAATCCCTTCCCGTGTAAACTTCACATCTCCTGTATACCCCACCATCGCTCCCATCTTCGACCAAATCTGCCCTTCCAAATTAATTTCTAACATATAAGGGCTTTCTAATTGAAACTTCTCATGCGCATCATCATCTTGCGCTGTTTTTTCTAAAAATGCAGCTACTGTATTTTTTGACATTATTTACTCCTTCATAAACACACAATAGTAAAATAACTAAATTTACCAATGACTACTTCATTTAAATAGTTAAGCTAAATAATTGATAACATTACCTATTATAGAAGATATTTTCTGTTTTCAAAAACAATATTCTCATTTATACCCTCTCTCCCTCGCCTAAACACTCATTTCTTGGTATCCTTCTTCTACTATGATAACCATTAACGGCCGTTATCAAATCACCAACCCCTCCACAGACCTCATCGGCGAAGGTGCCATGGGCTACGTCTACCGTGGCCTCGATACCCACACCAATACCCCCGTCGCCATCAAAGCCCTCAAACCAGACATCGTCGCCCAACAACCCGATATCGTCACCCGCTTCCTCCGCGAAGGCCAAGCCCTCCGCCAACTCAACCACCCCAATATCGTCACCATGCATACCGCCGCCACCCTCACCGACCCCGCCACCAATCAAACCACCCACTATCTCATCATCGATTACATCGCCGGCGGCTCTCTCCTCGATGAATTACAAAAAAACGGCCCCCTCCCCATCAAACGTGTCCTCCAAATTGGCCTCGAACTCGCCGATGCCCTCGGCCGCGCCCACCACCTCAATATCATCCACCGTGACCTCAAACCAGCCAACGTCCTCCTCGCCTCCGATGGCACCCCACGCCTCACCGACTTTGGCGTCGCCCGCCTCGGCGACGCCCCCAGCCTCACCCAAAGCGGTATGCTCGTCGGCACCGTCGGCTACCTCAGCCCCGAAGTCTGTGATGGCGGCACCTTCGATGCCCGTGCCGATATCTGGGCGTTCGGTATCATGCTCTACGAAATGCTGACCGGTGAACGGCCGTTCACCGCCCCCAGCCTCATGGGCACCATCACCGCCATCCTCACCCACCCCCTCCCCGACCTCAGCCAACATCGCCCCGACATTCCACCTACCCTTATCTCCCTCGTATCCCAAATGCTCGCCAAAAAACCAGACCAACGCCCCGCTAGCGCCCGCCAAATCGCCGCTCAACTTGAAGCCATCCTCCACAACTACCACCAACAACCAACCACTGTCCTTATCGCCCAACCACCTCCCTCACCATTACCCCCTCCCGCCTCCCCCGCTGAAACCACCCAAATTGGCCTCCCCACCACCACCCTCTCCCCTGACCGCCGCAACCAACTCCTCCTCCTCCAAAAAGTACGCACCTACTGGCTTCAGGGCGTTCTCGATACGCTCCGCCAAGAACACGGCCTTCTCACCATTCAATACGAACCACTCCCCGATGCCGTCGAACGGCCATGGGCCAATATACCCACCACCACTACCAATAACAATTCCCTCCTTGATACCTTTATTGCCGCCGACCGTGCTCTCCTCATTCTCGGCGAACCAGGCGCTGGCAAAACCATTTCCCTCCTTACCCTCACTCGTGACCTCGCCTACCAAGCTGATGCCGACCCCAACCATCCCATTCCCGTCGTTCTCAATCTCACCTCTTGGGCCAGCAAAAAATTACCCCTAGCCAGTTGGCTTGTCGATGAACTTAACCTCAAATACCAAATCCCCGCCGAAATCGGCCAAAAATGGTTAAATAACAATGAACTCATCCTCATGCTTGATGGTTTCGATGAGATTCCAGCCCAACATCATACCGAAGCTGTGACCGCTATAAACCAATTCCGCCACCAACATGGCCTCATCGGCCTCGCCATCTGCAGTCGCCTCACCCCCTACCAAGCCTTGAAAAGCCGTCTCAAACTTAGCGGGGCTGTCAAACTCCAACCGCTCACCCCCCAACAAATTAACGACCACCTCCAACCCCTCGGCCAATCCCGTCACGGCCTCCAACAACAACTCCTCACCGACGAAGAACTACAACGTCTCGCCCAATCCCCCCTCATGCTCAATGTCATGAAAACGGCCGTCACCAAACCACCTCAACTCACCCCCAAAGAAGAAAATATCGATACCGCCACCCACTATCGCCAACACCTCTTCCAAGCCTACATCCAACACGCCTACCAACGCGCCGAGGCCCAGCCTAATGATTTTTCTCCCGCCCAAACCAATCATTATCTAACTTGGCTCGCCCAACAACTCCAAAAACATAACCAAGCCCACTTTCTCCTCGAACAAATTCAACCCCATTGGCTCCCTAACCAAAATAAACGACGCACCTTTATGCTCCTCCTCAATCTATTAGATGGGCTCATTCTCGGCATCAGTATTTGGGCCGCTCTCACCAGCTTCGGCTTCCAACTAGAGCTCGCTAGTTACTTAACTTTCCTCCCACCTATCCTCAGCTCACTCCCTATCTTTCTCGCTATCAATACCATCACCGGACTCACTCTCGGCTTCATGCACTACCGTATCCTCGAACAAAACTATCACCAACCGGTTACCCAAAAATATCTAAATTGGTCTCAAATCCTTCGTTTCACCCTCACCAATATCCTTATTGTCACCTCCAGTCTTTGGCTCCTAAATGAAAATCCCCCTTTTATCTTCTTTACCGTTGTTTGGTATACCGGCTTTTACCTTCTAGGTGCCAATCAAATCAGTGCTAACTATCACGATATCATCCGCCCCAGTGAGGCATTAAGCTGGTCATGGCCTCATGCCCTTCGTAGTAGCCTTATTGGTGTCCTCATTGGCATTATCTTCACCATCATTGCTGGCATAGATGCTACCCAAGATGCTCCTATTCTCTTACTCATCTTTGTTTGGGTAACGCCCTGGATCATCCCCTTTTTCTTTATAGGGGGTATTCGTCGTGACCGCATCGATACCCGCACTTATCCCAATCAAGGGGTTTGGCTTGGTATTCGTAATGGCACCTTAGTCAGCCTTACTATTGGCGCTATTTTTTATATCTATTTTTGGCTTTTTTCCCCCTACTACGACCTCAGCTCAGACTATTTTCGCCCTTTTATGACCTTGGCCGTTATAGTGGGAACCTTTATCGGCTACGCGGGAAGCTTCCTTGAACATTTCCTCCTCCGTATTCTTCTCTGGCGCCAAAAAGCTATCCCTTGGCAATATATCTCTTTTCTGGAGCAAGCTGTTAATCTTGGCTTCCTGCGCAAAGTTGGTGGTGGCTACATCTTCATGCACCGTCTCTTACAAGAATATTTTGCCCAACAAACAGAAGAATCCCCATGACCTCACCCTTTGCCCACGCCATTATCACCCTCCACCAATTTTTCCAAGATTGGTTTCTGGCCACTCTCCCCCAAACCGATGATGCCTTTGCTCCCCTCGGCCAATCCCTCGCCCCCAACTTTCAC
>DATHYN010000378.1:0-5099 GCA_035459145.1 Anaerolineae bacterium
TTACTTGTTTCTGCTGTTTCCCAAAAACCTTTGCCTTTCCCAACCCTTTTATTGCCCGAACCTTGGCCTTCTTTATCCCTTCATGAGGCGTTATCTTAGTGGTGTAAACATGCCTTTTTATAAAAACCTAGCCCCAAAAGAAGGAAGGGGTGGGAGGCCGAGGGGAGGTGATGGGAGAGGTTAGGTTAGGGGAGCGAGGCATTCGGCGAGAGAGGGTGAGAAGTTTTTAGGGAGGTTTAGCGCCGAATGCCTCGCCGGTACGTTGGGCTGGCGCGGGGGCGGAGGAGGGAGAGGAAGGGGTGGGAGGCCGAGGGGAGGTGATGGGAGAGGTTAGGTTAGGGGAGAATTTCCAGATCGTTTTTGCACAAATATAATCGCCTAGCAGAGGTGATTGGCAAGAAAAAGTGATAAAACCTTTTGGAAATTAACTTACAAAGGTAAAAATAGCTCTTTGCCAGCTTAGGCAAGGGAAAAGGTAGCATCGTAGCAGATTTCTCGACGCCATTTTGCCCTTTTACGGTTGATAGGTATTGCGGAAAGGAAAACGGGCAAAATTCTGCTCGAAATGACGTTGGGGGGAGGGGGTGAATTATCGAACTCAGGTTTGAGTAGTATTCAACAAAGTTATTTAAGAGGAGGTGAGTAGGCAAAAAAATGCCCCCTCTGGGGGAACAGAGGGGGCTCGCAGAGGGGATGCAATTTTATTGGTGATAGGGAGTCACCAATAAAGGGAAAGCAAATTTAGGAGGAGCGCCGACGGAGGAAAGCGGGGATATCGAGGTTATTGGGGGAGAATTTGGGTTGGGCGCGGTCGCGGTCCCGATTATTGGTTTCGCGCGGTTCTACCTGCCGGGATGGCGGGGTATTACTGGCTTCAACTTCAGCGGGTTGCGGTTCACGCGTCCGAGTCGGCGCGGGAGGAGGAGTGGGGGCTGAGGCGGCGTTATGCCGGCCGTAGCGACGTTCAAGCACTTGACGACGGGGCTCATGCCGTTCGAAGCCAGTCGCAATGACTGTGATACGAATTTCGTCGCCGAGGTTTTCATCGATAACAGCCCCAAAAATCATATTAGCATCGGGGTGGGCGGTTTCGCGGATAATGGCGGCGGCCTCATTGACCTCAAAGAGACTGAGGTCAGGGCCACCGGTAACATTAAAGAGGATACCACGGGCACCATCGATTGTAACATCAAGTAAGCGAGAGCTGATAGCTTGTTCAGCTGCTACGCGGGCGCGGTCTTCGCCGGAAGCGGTACCGACCGCCATAAGGGCGGCGCCACCTTCGGACATAATGGTAGTCACATCGGCAAAATCGAGATTGATAAGGCCGGGGACGGTGATGAGTTCGCTGATCCCTTGGATACCTTGACGGAGAATATCGTCCGCTAAGCCAAAAGATTCTTTCAAGGACATCCGTTTATCGGCCAATTCTAACAAACGATCGTTAGGAATGACGATAAGGGTATCGACATGTTCTTTCAGTTTCTCAATACCTTGGTCTGCCGCATTACCCCGTTTACTTCCTTCGAAAAGGAAAGGGCGGGTAACGACGCCGATTGTCAGAGCACCTTTTTCTCGGGCCACTTTGGCCACAACTGGAGCAGCCCCCGTACCGGTACCACCGCCCATACCTGCGGTGATGAAGACCATATCTGCGCCTTGGATGACCTCTTCGAGGTCATCGGCGGATTCGTTAGCCGCTTTTTCCCCAACTTCGGGGTTTCCGCCAGAACCAAGGCCGCGAGTTAATTTGTCACCGATACGAACACGCGTGGGCGCATCCGATAATAGTAGTGCTTGGGCGTCGGTATTGACAGCGATAAAATCGACGCCGCTGACATTTTCGGCGATCATGCGGTTGACAGCGTTACTACCACCGCCCCCGACACCGACCACGCGAATAGTTGCAAAATTTTCTAAGATTGGATTGTTATGCATTATCATATACCCCTAAAAATGCGATCCATCTGCTGTAACATACCTCTGCGTTAGAGAAGAGTCGCTTTGTTGCCTGGACGAGGATCGTAGCGGTTGGCGTACTGTTCCAAGATAGATTTTTCCACCAGCCATTTGTTACCAAATTTGATAGCTGGTAATTTACCTTGGCGAATAAGACGCCGGACTGATTCTGGGTGTATATTTAACCGATCACTTACTTCGGTTACCCCAGCGTAGTTTGCTAGTAGATCCTCTTTTGTCATAATTTAATGAGGGACAATACAACATTTGACCCTGTTGCAAAGATACAACAAAAGGGGCGATCTGTCAAGTGCAATTGGGGATAAGATCGCCTAAATTGGGGATTTTATGTGGAAAAGAACAATTGATCGGGGGATAAGATCGTGGAAAAGTAGGTTAAAAAGAGCAAAAGCTGGGGAAAACTTGGGGATAACTGGGGAAAACTTGGGGAGACTTGGGGAAAAAGATCGATTTTCAGTCTGGTAGAGATTGGGGAAAACTAAGGGGTGAGAATTTTTAGGATGTGGAAAAGTTGTGAGAGTGATATGACATTGAGTAGTAAGTGCATAAAACTAAAGATTGACGACATGCGATCTTAAAAATAAGCGGTAATGCTTGGCAGTTGTTAAGTGTATTAAACTAAATATCTTCAACATTCGATCTTGAAAATATGCCGTTTAATACTTAACCTGAGTTCGATAATGAATTAAACCTGTGGATGAGTTGGTTAATGTGTTGTTCGGGTAGATTTCTCAACTTCGTTCAATCCTTGATTTAGGGGTGAGGCTTGTCGAGGGTGGGGCGGATTGAACTGCGCTCGAAATGACGTTGGGCGGAGGGGGGGGAATTATCGAACTCAGGTTACTTAGAAGTTGTTAAATCAAAAGTGAAGAATCTTTTAGTTAAACAACTTAAACTAAAAATGCGAAATTTTTGGTTAAACAACTATGGTATAATAATGAAATGTTATTAGAGATAGATTATGTGGGATGGTTCAGAATTAACTTTACAAATGAGAATGGGTTTTGTTGAGAACTAGGTAGATTTAGGGTGATGTTAGGAGTGGATACCTGCCTGCGCAGGTATGATAACGCTTATTGGGCTATGATTTTGTAAAGTGATTTGTAAATGAATATGGACCACCCTGATTATGTGGTGGTTAATTATGTATAGTATGTTCGCAGGTATGTGTAAAAGGAGCCTATGATGAATAAAGGTTTAGGGTTTATGGCTGGTTTAATTTGTGGGGCGTTGGTGGGGGCGACGGCGGCCTTGTTGATGACACCCGCGCCGGGTGCGGAGTTGCGAGCGGAGGCGCGGGCGCATTGGGAGCATAGTTTGGCCGAGGCGCAGAAAGCGATGGAGGAGACACGGGCACAATTAGAGAAAGAGTATGAGCAATCGATTACTCCTGGACGCGGAGCCAATAGGTAGCTTGGTTTTCACGGAATAAAGTTTGGGGCATAATGGCGATGACATGGTCTTGGCCTGTGGCTAGGTTGAATGTCCATAACCCTTGGTTGTAATAATCGAGGTCGAGGGGGATGACCTCGGCCTGATTGCCGCCAACAGATAGCAACCGTAATTGCCATAGTTGGGGGAGTTGGGGGGTGGTGCGCACGAAACCATTCGCTTGCCAGCGACCATCATCAATATCGGTATTATGGAGATAGTTTAGTTCGGGGATGGCGATCTCATCGAGGGCAAAACTGCGATAGGAGAGGGAGCTATCGGTGACCACTTCGAAGCGGATGAGGATTTCTTGGCCGAGGTAGCGGGTAAGGGGGATTGATTCTGGGACCCAACCATTGATTTGATCGTCAGCATCTTGGCTGGCACCATTAAAAGCGGGGCCATATTCGCCAGCAACGCCATGATCGGGCAAGATAAGTTCCCAATTGGCGCCATTGTCATTAGAGACAGCGATATAGGCATAATCATAATCGGTTTCGAGGTCGTACCAGGCCCAAAATTCGAGGGTAGCCTGGTCAAGATCGCGCAAATCGAAGGTGGCCGTTAGCTGGGCATTGAGGTTGTCGTAGCTGGGGACATACCAGACCATATCACCGTTTGGTGGTGCGGGGACGAGATCGACAATGGTATCGCCGACGAAACTAATGGTGGTGGGGCCATTGACGTTTAGATCGATATAATGAACGCCGAATTGGTTAAGCTGGTTTAACGTTTCGTAGCCATCGGCGCGTTGGCTTTGATTAATGCGGTCAAAGGTATCTGGCCGGTCGAGTGAAATGTTGTTGTAATGATAGGTTGAGCCAGCTTGGGGGTCATCGAGGAAATTAGCGGCCATCCAATTCCCGAGAAAATCATAGAGGGAGATATCGGGTTGGTGGCCGGCTAAGACTTGGCTGACACTGGCCAAACCATCAGCGGGGTGACGGGCTAACTCTTGCATAGCGGTTTCGCCAACTTGTTCCCAAAAGTAGACCATTAAGAGATAGCCGGCGCTGTAATGGGCATAAACAAGGTCATCATCTTCATGGTTCCAGAGGTTGAGGGGGATATGGGTGTCGATAAGATAATCGTCGGCGGTGGAGGTTTCAAAGCCTTGATGGAGTTCCGCCATTTGGGCGATGCCTTCATCCATCCATGTGGTTTCGTTGCTATCGACATACCATTGAATCAGATGTTGGATTTCGTGGATAAGGGTACCGTAATAAAGGTCACTACCTAAATCGAGCTCATCCATGTTAAGGTAGATCATTTCTTGTTCATTTGATTCGGCATCGATGGAGCGGGGGAGTTCGTCACTGCTAATGAAATAGCCCAGTTCACTGTTTTCGCCGAAATCGTTGAGGTGGAGGATAGTAAAGTGGGGGTCGTTATCCATGCCTGGTTGCCAGAGGTCGCCGACGAGTTGGGTGAGGCGAGGGTAGTAAGTGTCTTCTAAGGCTTGGGCGGCGGTTTGGAGGTCGGTGCTATCGAGGGAGAGGTTGGTATCGACCCACATGTAGATATTGGGGGTAATGGCTTGGAGTTCAGCGGTGACTTCGGTGTCATTGGCGAAGAAGGTTTGGGTATCGCCGAGTTGGTAGGCAGGGGCGGTGACGGTGCGGGGGCCGGCGTCTTGGCGGCCGAGGCGGACGGCGGTGTCATAATAATCATGAGGGGGGTAGTTGGCC
>DATHYN010000379.1:0-4634 GCA_035459145.1 Anaerolineae bacterium
CTTTAGAAAGTTTAGGTGAGGCTGGAGGTGAAATTATGGCCGAGTTGTTGGAACTGAAGAAAAAATATGTGCATGAGCCGTATGGGATAGGCTTTGAGTTGGGGCTTGAACATGGGTATGAGCAAGGGCATGAGAAGGGGCATGAGAAGGGGCATGGGGAAGGGCGTGAGGAAGGGCGTGAGGAAGGGCGTGAGGAAGGAGTACAAGCTCTGCGTGTAGTTGTAAAAGAGTTGTTGGCGCATCGGTTTGGGGCATTAGCGGATGAGTGGGAGTCTAAATTGATGGGTGTGAAGACGATTGAGCAGTTACAGTCATTGGCCAAAATGGTATTGGTTGTATCGGCTATAGAGGAGTTACCTTGGGATAGTGATGAAAGTTAGCAATGGAATATCAAATTTTGGGATGGTTCATGATTGGCGTTATAAATGGACTTGATTGTTTAAGAGAGTTTAACCGGTAGTGATTGGAGGCCACGGGCGGTGATAGAGGGTCGCCAACGAATTGTTTCTGGGGGGACGGCGAGGCTGAGATTGGGGAAGCGTTGGGTGAGAGCCCGGAGGGCGATTTGGGTTTCCATGCGGGCGAGGGGGGCGCCAAGGCAGTAGTGGGTGCCGAGACCGAAACCAAGGTGTTTATTGGGTGTACGGGTGATATCGAGTTGGTCGGGGTTGGTGAAGACGGTTTCGTCGCGGTTGGCCGAGGCAGGGAGCAGGGCGAGAATAGATCCTTTGGGGAGATGATGGCCGTGTAGTTCAATTGGTTGGCAAAGATGGCGGGGATTGATGAGATCGGTGGGACCGGTGTAGCGGATGAGTTCTTCAACGGCCGTTGGTATCAACTCTGGCTTTTGGCACAGAAGCCGCCATTGCTCTGGATTTTGGAGGAGAGCAAAAACGCCGTTGGTGATCAGTTGGGCGGTGGTTTCATAGCCGGCACCGAGAAGTAGGAAGATCATAGCAAGTAATTCTTTCTCGTTTAGTTTGGAATCATCAGCCTCAGCGTCGATGAGGGCCGTGAGAATATCATCTTGAGGGTTTTGTTTATGTTCATGAATGAGTTGGGTGATATATTTGATGAGGCGGCGGGAGGGGAAAATGAGGTCGAAAAAAGTTCTAAACTTAGTGGGATTGGCGTTAATGAGGGCATCGGCACCTTCTTGGAAGATGTGTTGCTTGTCGATGGGAACGCCAACCATTTTGGAGATGATGGTTATCGGAATGGGGAAGGAGAAGGCGGTGAGAAGGTCGACGGTGTCTTGCGTGGCGGCGTCATCGAGGAGTTGGTTAACGATTTGTTCGATATCGGTATGGAGGGCGTCGATGCGACGGGGGGTGAAGGCTTGATGGACGAGCGTGCGGAGACGGCGATGGTCGTCACCATCTTGATTAAGCATGCTGTTCATGAATAGTTGGAGAATTTGGGGTAGGAACCATATTTTTTGGGGTTTGTGGCCAGGAACGTTGCCATAATTGTTGACAACATTGGGGGATTTGAGGAAGTGGTTAACATCTTGGTAGCGGCTGATGAGCCAAAGTTGGCCGATGCCAGGCATTTTGTGGCCACGGGCGACGGGAGATTCACGACGCAAACGGGCATAGATGGGATGGGGGTTTTGGCGAACTTCAGGGGTTGTTACATCAACAGTGAGCATTGGCAAAATCCTTTTTTAGGTATTATTGGTTTTGAATCATTTGGTAGTAGCCACGGTAGCCATTGAGACGTTGTTGCTCGGCCGGTTCGGCACGTTTTTCGAGTTCTTGGAATGCTTTTTTGAGGGAGGGCGGGAGATCAACGCGGCCGTTACGCTTGAGAACTAAGCCGGTAATGATGGGCTCGTCCGCTTTATGCCAAATGCCCCACCCTTTGTGTGGGTGGAGATTGTAGCCGTGTTGGCGTAAAGCGGTAATGACGCCGTGGCGGAAATCGGAGGGAGGGCGTTGGTGGCGAGCCCAACTGAAGACGAGATCATCGGCGTAGCGGGTGTAGCGGCCGCCGCTTTGAGCGGCGCGACGGGCGAGAGCGACATCGAGAGGGTGGTTGACGAGGTTGCTGAGGGCGGGGCTGGTGGGTGCTCCTTGAGGGAGGGCGCCGAGATAAGTAGTGAGGCGGGTTAGGAGGAGAGCTTGGTCATCGTCATAGTTTTGGTCTTGCCACCAATGGTTGATGCGCCAGCTGGAGGTGTTGGGGAAGAAGTCTTGGATGTCGGCGGTGATGATGATGTTTTGGCCGGCGTGGGTCCAGGCGTGGGTGGCGATTGATTTGCCTTTTTGGAAGGCGGTGGCGGCAGGGTGGGGTTTGGGGCGACGGAGGAATCGTTTCAGAAGGCGTCGTTGGACTTGTTTTAGGTCGGGGCCAGGGGCGGTGATGTGGCGTGGTTGGCCATTTTTCTTGGGGATGGTGAAGTGGCGGTAGCGGTAGCGGGGAGGGAGGGGGTCTTCGTTGAGGAGGGTGATGATGGTTTCGCGGTCGAGGCGGAGGGAGTAGCCGAGATACCAGCGGAGTTGGTCATAACGGTCATAGGTGCGGGGACGGGGGGCGAGTTGGCCGAGGGCAGCGAGGTAGAGGAGGTCTTGGAGGGGTTGGGGGAGGATTTTAGCTAGTTGATGGAGCGGATTCATCAGTTTCAGATTTGGTGGGGCGGGGACTGGTGAAGAGGTCGGCCATATTGGGGAGGAGAACGACGCTACCGTTGCGACCAGCGAGTTCGACGAGGGTGTCTAGTTCTTGGAGGCGGGCCATATCGGGGTTTTGGCTGAGGATTTTGGCGGTGTTGGCGCGGGCGCGGGCGGCGGCGACTTCGTGGCGGGCTTTGACGAGGTCGGCTCGGCCCTGGCGGTCAGCTTCGACTTCGCGGAGGAAGACGTCGCGGACGGTACGAGGGAGGACGATGTCGCGGATGCCGAGGCGTTGGAGGTCGAGACCGTAGCGGGCGGCGGTGGGGGCGACATCGTTGAGGAGTTGGGTGCTGAGTTCAGCGCGGGCGGCGAGGAGGTCATCGACTTCGTAGGCGGTGACGAGGTCGCGAAGGGTGAGTTGGAGGTCTTGATAAAGTTTATCGGTGTAGCTTTCGACTTGGTTGATGGCCATGACAGGGTCGGTGACGCGGTATTGGGCGATGAGGCTGAGGCGAACTTCGACTTTATCGGCGGTGAGGATGGCTTGGCTGTTGATGACTTCGCTCATTTGGCGGAGGCTGACAACGGCGATGCGGATCTCTTCCCAGCGCCAGAATTCGTAGCGACCGGCTTCGAGGAGGCGTTGGAATTTACCATCGCGGTAGAGGAGGCCGCGTTCGTATTCCCAGATGATGGCTTGGCGTTTGAGGCCGAGGGTGCCGGGTTTGGGGGTTAGTTCAAGATGCATAAGAATCTCCGTAGCCCTCATGGGTTATGATGGTGCCTAAAATGGCGTGTTTGGTGTGGTGTGAGGAAAATTGGTTCGCTTTCAGAGCCAGGCTGGTGGGGCCACGTGCTACTTTGGGGGAGACCGGATTAATATAAGAGGGAATGATAGGCATATAGCCAGTCATTGGCCTTCTTATAGGTATCCTCCGGCCTGCAAGCCGGTTTCGGACGTTGCCAGTGGACTGGCTGGCGGTCACTAGCCTGACTTGAAAGCAAAGAGTAGGTGAGGCGCCTGCGCGTCACCTACTTTTTAGGAAGCAGTGTGCGGAACAGAGTTACCTATTGGGCTCTGCCGCAGGTATGATAGTATTATAGCATGGAATTTTTTATCAAAAAGAGTTGGAATGTGAGGGCATTATTTTGGGGGAACATAGTAGAGTGTAACCAAAGTGATTTGAAATTTGCTGTTGTAATTATTATGTGTAGGGGTAAAGTTTGATGGTTTAGAACGCGGATTTTGGGGATTTTTTTGGTTGTGTGGTGGAGGAGAGGTTTTGGTATAGGTGAGGTTTGGCGATATTGACGCGGATTTTGGGGATTTTGGGGATTTTTTTTGTTGATTTAGGGGTAAGGATGGTTTGTTTTTTGGGGATTATTTAAGAAATAGTGTACTAAGTGAGGTTAAAATGAAAAGGTTACCATTTATTGTTCGACTCATTATTGTCATGTTATGGGGTGTTGTTGTGGTTGGTTGCAACGAACAAGAAACTAGGCCAATAGTTGAAGCGCAAGAAATGAATAGCCAAGTTTATTTCCCAAAGCAGGAGCCTGCTGTTAATGGCGAAAGAATTAGGCAAACAGCATTGTTTTCTGGTGTACTTACACAAGTTGGTGATTGCTTGCGGCTTGAAGGTGGGGATGAATCTAGTCTGCTTCTTTTTCCTAATCATTACAGATTTGATATATCAAGCCGGCCATTTCAAATAGTAGATAGTACCACGAATGAAGTTCTGGCGACTGTTGGCGATAGTATTGATGTTGGTGGCGGTTTGACAAGCAAAATACCAATAAACGAAGAAACATATATTAATCTGCCATCTGCGGATATTTGTTCAGGGCCTTATTTAGTGGTTGGTGATATTCTTAAATAGCTGATTGACTGACAGATTTAAGATTTATCAATAGTGCACCTCAACAATATCATAACCATGTCAATGAGTAAAGCTTAAACATGGGCCTGTAAAATTGTTTCCACGAAGCAATAGCGGGTTCAAAATCAGACATGGGAGG
>DATHYN010000380.1:0-14802 GCA_035459145.1 Anaerolineae bacterium
TTGGTGGATGGTGATGCGGCCGAGGGCGACTTGGCCATTGGTGGTATCGTAGAGGATTTCGGCGGCGCGGTGGATATCTTGTTGGAGTTCTTGGAGGTAGCTACCATCTTGGCGGGCGTCCCATTCGAGGGAGATGTTGAGGTGGTAGAGGATGAGGGGGTTGTTAGGAGAGACGGTGAGGCGTTGGGTGCCACCGGCTTGCACGGTGTGGGCGTTGAGGCCGGTGGTGGTGGGGGAGGCGCTGGTGTAATAAACATCGAATTTGGCGGTGCTTGTCACTGGATAGAAGGCGATAAGGGTGTCATCAAGGGCGATTTGTCCATTGCCTTGTAAGTAACCATTACGATTGGTGTAGAAGGGCGTGCCATTTTCGGTGGTGATAGGGGTGGCGAAGGTTTGTCCAGCCGGAATGCGGTAGACAAAAGCGCCTGAGACGGGACCGATTTGGTCAGCACCAGCTGTGTATAGTTGACGTATTTCATCAGTGGTGAAAGGACGGTTATAGAGACGTACTTCATCGATAAGGCCAGCATAAAAGCCGCCGTTTATGTAGACACCGGTATCAAGTTTTGTTTCATTGTTGACATAGCCAAGACCACCTCCATCGGGGTGAGCTGACATGGTGGTGCCAAAAGTGGTATCAATTAGACGGCCATCGAGATAAAAGGAGAAGCTATTTTGAGGCCCATCAAGAACGAAAGCGGCATGATGCCATTGATTGGCGCTGATTGTTGTTGACAGCCAACTACCCGACCAGCCATTCGTGCCAGACCAACCACCAATGTATAGTTCGTTTTGGCGTAGATAGATATTGAAACCATTGGTTGCCCCGCCTTCTTCCCACAGTATTTGAGGGGTGGTGGTGATGGTGTTGTGGGCATTGAACCAGAGAGAGAAGGTGCGATAGGGGTAACTGGCATTGGTATTGATGGTGGGTGAATTGTTGATTTGGAGACCATCGGTGGTGGCGGGTCCGGATAGGGAGATGGCATTGTTATTGGTAAAGGGGGTGGGTGGGGTGGTGGTGGTGATAGAGGCTGATCCGATAATGGTTGCGGCTGGTTCGTTGGGGATGACGTTGAGGATATTGGTATTGGAGATGAGTTCCATCGACCAGTAGGCATCGGGCTGGATGGGGGTGGCGATGACTTGGATATTGGTGCCTTGGAGGCGGAAGGGGGTGGTTTGGGCCGAGTGGTGGTTCCATAAGAAGGTATGGGGCAAGAAGTAAGAGTAGGTTCCATTGGTGGCCGTATAAGCGGGTTGGGCATGAACGGTAAAGCGTAGAATTGTATTATCGCTTTGGCCAAAGAAGCCACTGGCGAAGGTGTCCCAATAAAAGATATTAGGGGAGGTGAGTGAGGGGTTGTTTATGATGCTACCGGGGGCGGCTACAGCCGGGAACCATTGGCCACCCCCATTAGGGGAGTATTCGGCTTGGACTTGTCCGGCAAAATCGCCCGTTAAGGTGTAAGTGATGGGGATGATGGTGTTGGTGATGATGTGGGCGGTCGCGAAATCATAAGCGGGTGGCATATTGTATGGTTGGCGAACATGAATGCGAGCTAAATCAGGGTGATGGGTTTGATAGTCACGGGCTTTGTTGATAAAGAGTTCTGTTGAAAGTAGCGGGTTAGATGAGAACCAATCGAGGTCACCATCTTGGTCGAAATCGGCCCATGATGTGAATAAGGCATATTGTGGGGATGTGGTGACGATAAGTTGGGTGCCATCCCCATTGTTTTCGAACAGAAAACTATTTTCTTGCTCACCGTAGCCGCCCGTTGTGTGTAAATCAAGATCGCCGTCCCCATCCCAATCGACCCAAGCGATGTCGACGACTTCGATACTGTTGTTAGAGCTCCAGCCAATATTTTGGGTAGGATTAATGAGCAAATCGCCGTTTATGTTTTCATAGACATAGCTTAGGCCGCTCGAATTGCCAATAGCTAAATCGAGGTCGCCATCAGCATCCCAATCCCCCCAATCGAGAGCGAAAGAGTTGGCTTTTTGGGGAGAGCGCCAGCCCCAACCATTGGTTGGGTTTAATTGCATCGTGGTGTTATCGTTTTCGTAGATGAGAGTGTAACTGCCGCCGTTAAAATAATCGAGATTGGTTTCGGTTAAATCAAGGTCGCCATCATTGTCCCAATCAGCCCAAGCGATATCGGTGGTATTGCTGATGTAGGTGGAGCGCCAGCCATGGCCAGCAGCAATGTCGTAGCTTAGAGATCCGCCGATGTTTTCATAAATATAATTAGGTCCATCGAGATTGGCGACGGCGAGGTCAAGGTCACCGTCGTTGTCCCAATCGCCCCAAGCGACTTGATCTGTCTTGTCTGATTGGTCAGATATCCAGCCGATACCGTTGTTGGGGTCGAGTTGGAGGTCGCCGTCGCCTTCGTTTTGATAAACATAAACGGGAGTGATGAGTTGGTTGAATTGACCGGCAACGTAGTTGTCGCCACCACCAACAGCGAGGTCGAGGTCACCATCGTTGTCCCAATCGCCCCAAGCGACGGCGGCGGTACTGACAGTGTCGCTGGCGATCCAGCCGTAGCCTAGGCTAGGATTTAAGAGGAATTGGCCATTGACGTTTTCGTAGACGGCGATGGGGTCGGTGTCCTTGTGGGAGGTAGCCACATCAAGGTCGCCGTCATTGTCATAGTCTCCCCAGGCGATTTGACGAACGTTGGTATTGGTGTTGGTGTGAGTAAAGATTTGGGTCGTGCTGGTGATGGGCGGGGCTGAATAATTTGAGTAGACGGCGTTTCGATTATTATCAGCGATGGCAAAATCTAAATCACCATCACCATCCCAATCGGCCCAATCGATATCTTCATTATAGTTGCCATTATCTTCTTGCCAGCCCCAGCCATTATTCGGGTCGAATTGGAAATCAAATTTGTTATTATTTTCGATAATGCGTACGTTTGATAGACTGGCAACGCCGAGATCGAGGTCGTTATCACCATCCCAATCGGCCCAGGCGATGGCTTGGGCTGAGTAAGTAGGGGAGGTGGAGAAGATTTCCGTA
Organism: Anaerolineae bacterium; assembly: GCA_035459145.1. Taxonomy (GTDB): domain Bacteria; phylum Chloroflexota; class Anaerolineae; order Promineifilales; family Promineifilaceae; genus DATHYN01. Next base: position 3,038 of record DATHYN010000380.1, read on the forward strand.
AAGCTGAGGGTGGGAGTTGTATCGTTTTCATAAATAAAGACCCGATTATAAGTACCGAAAGCGAGGTCGAGATAGCCATCTTGGTTCCAATCAGCTAAGGCGACATTATTAGATATAGAATTGAATGGGGCTTGCCAAGCGGAAGTGAAGCCGGAACCGGTGTTGATGAATATTTCATTTTGGACGAAACCGGCATGGGCAACGGCGAAATCGAGGTCGCCATCGTTGTCTAGATCGCCCCATTCGATGTCTAGGGTGCGTTGGTGGATTGGTGTTTGCCAAGTGAGGGTGAAGGTGGTGCCGTTTATGTTTTCATAGATTAGGTCGGGGTAGTTGAAGCTTTGGTTACCGTTGGCAATAGCGAGGTCGAGATAGCCATCGTTGTTATAATCGCCCCAAGCGACGGCTTGGGAGGAGAAGGTATCAGGGGATTGCCAGCCGAGGTTGTTGGCGGGGTCGAGTTGTAACTGGTTGTTTTCGTTTTCGTAGACGTAGTTAGGCGTGTTGTAGGCGGTGGCGATGGCGAGGTCGAGGTCGCCATCACCGTCCCAATCGCCCCATTCGAGATCGGTGATTTGGGCGACGGGGATGGCCGTGATGGTGAAACCGATTTGATTGATGGCATCGATGGTTAATTCGGTTTGGTTGCGGTTTTCGTAGATGATGATTGAGGAGGGGATGGTGTTATTGTCAGAGGAGTAGCCGACGGCGAGGTCGAGGTCGCCATCATTGTCCCAATCGCCCCAAGCGGCGGCTTCGCTACTGTTGACGGAATTGCTGAGGTAGAGAATGTCTTGGGGGAAGGTGGCGGGGGGAGTGGTGTTGGTGGTGTTGGTTTTGGGGAGGGTGAGGAGGGTGGTGGGTGTTTTTTTAGGAGGGAGGGAGGTGGCCGAGGTGGTGAGGGGGTAAAGGGTGAGGAGGGTGATTAAGAGCGTGGCACCAATGATGGTTAGGAGTCGTGTGAGGCGAGATGAGTAAGATAACATAATTCATTCATTATCCTTTTGAGGATGATAGCCGATGAAAATTTTAGCTATTATAGCGCACTTTGTGTGACATGGGTGTGACTTTGGGTGAGGAGTTGGGTGTGTTAAGGTAAGTGTTTGGTTATGGGGGCAAAAGTAAGTAACTTTCCAGACAGTTGTTGCACAAATATAATCGCCTAGCCGAGGTGATTGGTAAGAAGAAGTGATAAAACCTTTGGGAAATTAGCTTAGGCTTAATCCTAAAGTTCAGTTAATAGTTAGTTGGTTGGCTTGACAAGCTGGCGTCCATTGGGTAGCATCATGGTTTAATTTTGATAGATATGGGTTGGAGTAATTGTGAGGCGTATGGGACAAAAACCGGTATCGGAAGAGAAAACAACTTTAACTGATTTTTTTCGGGCCAAACTAGCATTTATTATTAATCCGATTGCGGATGGTTTGGCTCGTTTGGGGGTAACGGCCGATATGGTCACGTGGTTATCCTTGTTGACCCATTTTGGGTTTGCGTGGTTGGTGGCGCAGGGAGAGCTACGTTGGGCGGGGGTGGCGATTGCGTTGGTGTCGCCGTTGGATGCGATTGATGGGACGTTGGCGCGGCGGAGTGGGCAGGGGGCACGGCCGATGGGGGCGTTTCTGGACTCGACGTTTGATCGGTTAGCGGAAATTGTCTTGTTTGCGGGATTTGGCTACTATTTTTATACGCAAGAGCAGATTTTATTTATGGGGTTGACTTATTTAGCGTTAACGGGTTCGTTGATGGTGAGTTATGCGCGGGCGCGGGGAGAGGCGTTGGGTTTTGAGTGCAAGGTGGGGATTATGACGCGCGTTGAACGTTATTTGTCGTTGGCCTTTTTCTTGGTTTTAGAGCAGCCAGAGTTTTTGGTGGGTTTATTAGCGGTGTTGACTTATTTTACGGTGGGGCAGAGAATGTTACATATTGGGAAGCAAGCAAAAAATGATTAATGATAACAAAATGAATGGTGGTGGGGGAGACGAGGTGGTGATGGGGCGGCGGTGGCGAGGCGTGCCGTGGTATTGGGTACCGATTGTGATTTTTATAGTGGGTGGGGGGATTGTATTTATGCGTCATTTGCAGACGGGGTTGATGCCGGATCGGGTGGCGTTGACGATACCGTTGATTGGGTTGGATGTGTATTGGTATGGGGTGTTGATTATGTTTGGGTTGGGGATGGGGTGTGTGGTGGCGGCGGATGTGGCCGAGGAGCGGGGGCGGCGGATTTGGGTGCGGGAGGTGCCGGCGGGGGTGCGACAACGGCCGTTAGCCACACTCTCTCTGCCGGAGGAGATTGCGGAAACGTTAGCCAAGCGAAAAATAGAGACGGTGGGGGAGTTGTTGTTGCGGTGGGGATGGCGTTCGCCGGAGTTGGGGTTGAATAAGATGGGGATGGATAAGGTGGGGGAGGTGTTGGTGGGGGCCGAGGGGGTGGAGGAGCGGTGGGTGGCCGAGCGGCCGCCGTGGCATCAGTATAATCCGGAGCATGTATGGAATGGTGTGATTTGGGCGGCGGTGTTGGCGGTGATTGGGGCGCGGATTTATCATATTTTGACGCCGTCGCCGAGTATGGCGGCGGTGGGGATTTATTCGCCGCTCGATTATTTTAAAGATCCGTTGAAGATGATTAATTTACGGTTGGGTGGGTTGGGGTTGTATGGTGGTTTGGTGGGGGGGGCGTTAGGGTTGTGGATTTACGGGCGGCGGCAGGGGGTGCGGTTGTTGACGTTGACGGATTTGTCGGCGATAGCGATGCCGTTGGGGCAGACGATGGGGCGGTGGGGGAATTTTATGAATCAGGAGTTGTATGGGGCGCCGGCGGAGTGGCCGTGGGCGATTGCGATTGATCCGCGTCACCGCTTGGTTGCGTATGCTGAGTCGATTCGGTACCATCCGACCTTTTTGTATGAGTCGATATGGAATTTTGGGGTGTTTTTGACGACGTTGTATTTGGCGAGGCGGTATGATGATAAGTTGAAGTTGGGGGATTTGACGGCGATCTATTTGGTTTTGTACGGGATTGGACGGATTTTGATGGAGACGGTGCGGTTGGATAGCCGGGCATCGGGTGGGGTGCCGATTGCGACGTGGGTGTCGGTGGTGGCGGTGGTGGTGGCTGGGGGGGCGTTGGTTTGGCGGCGGCGGCGGGATAAGATTATGACGCGGGAGTAGGTTTATGCGGAGGATTGAGTGGCGGAATGATGGGGATATTTATTGGTTGGAGGGGGAGGGGTGGCGGGCCGAGGTAATTGAGAAAGTGGGACAAAAGTATGATCCCAAGCGGCGGGCACAGACGGTTGATTATCAATATCAGGCTCATTTTCATTATGGTGGGCAGGTCATTCGTGCCCATAAATCATTCCCATCGTTTGAGATGGCAACAGATTGGTTAATTAACTTTGTCAAGATTTTGGATAGGCCAACTCAATTGGATTTGGTGGCAGAATGGTATATTGAGACGTTGACAAGGTGTCAGACGAGAATTGTGGATTTGGATGTTGCTTGTGAGCGGTATTTTGCCTTACTCAAGCTTTACTTACGGGGGAATATGGATGAATTTGAGCGACAATTGGCATCAGTACCTACTTTTGAAGGGTTTAATTGGCGATATGATGAGGGTCAGGTGGCGACATGTGAGTCGGTTTATGGGCAGTTGGTGATTGAGGAGATAAATAACCGTAGTCGTTGGCGAATTAATGCGCAAGCGACATACAGGGCTGTGATTCGGCATCATACAGGGGCGCAACTGCAAAGCGTCAAACTGACTTCTTTTGCTGATGCCGAAGCATGGTTAAGGGGGCAGATTGATGGGATGAGGGCGCCTGATTTTAGTGATGACACATATGGTTGTTTAAATAGCCCAACTTTTGTTTGGTTTCAATATATGTTTTCTGTGTTTGAACGATCATTGCCGGAAGATATAGCCCTAATTGACCAACTACGTTTGGGATGGTTTCAAGCTGATGTGTGTGATTTGTTGGCTGAGTTAACTGATATAGCTGAGGAGTCGTGGATTGGTTATTTGAAAAACCTTGATCCAAGCAAGTGGCATCAAATTGTTCAGAATTGGAATCCAGACGATGGCATTAGGCCATTATATTGGTTGATCCGACAATCAGAATGTGATCGAGGAACCGTAATGTGGTTGTATTGGCATACACCAGAGGAGGCTTGGCGCGATTTTACGGAGCAGTATCTAGATAATTATATGTATTGGCTTTTCACTGAGATTGAGCAACGTATGATGTTAGGGTATTATCAACGGCAGGAAATAGCATATGATCCGGCTGAGGATCCGGAAGTTTATTTGATGGTGAAGCGGTTTAGGGAAGGGGATGAGGCGATTCCACCGATTATGATGGTAGGCACATAGCACATAGTGGCGAGTAACCCAAGCTGATTAATAAGCCAATGGAAGCGGCGTTATTGGAAAGTGAAAGGCAGTTTCGTATTTGGTATTTTTTAAATTTGATTTCGATTTAATGATATTATATACTAAACGAACAAATTCAGTCGAAAGCTAAAAATGATAATGTTTTTATGGAGGAGGATTCATGGTTGTTGTGTATGATCAACTCCAATCTTGGTACGAAACCAATGCGGAATGTCGCCGTGCTGAGCAAGTATGGAAAAATATAATGGTTGATATTGGTGGCGAAATTTGCCAGAACTTATCGCCTAAAGAGTTCCGTCATTTAAGACATTCTACATTTCGTATTAATGGGCTGATGCATCTTTATTCTACTTTACGTCGTCAACCTCATAATACCCAATTAGGCGTTCTTAGTGGCATGATTACCCACTTATTAGACTATTTCTATGATCATCGACTACCAACATCAGCTGAGATTGCTGATATGGAGAAAATTATCAGTTTAAAACTAAAGCCGCAATCATCAGATTGGCTAGAAAATGCTTTGTATCATTTGGCAAAACAGACATGGGCGATTATTCCGAATCCACATATGGTTAGAGATATCTTGAGTGATATGTTAGGTACACAGAAAGATTCTTTACATCAAGTTGAACCTGTTTGTAAACTGACATCAGAAGAGATGAAACATATTACTAAAATGAAAGGGTACCATTCTGTTTGTCTTTATTTTTCATTGGCTAATCCTAATTTCACATCTCAAGAAGCGAATTGTTTGGTTAGTTTTGGTTATTATATGCAGTATATGGATGATTTAGAAGATTTTTATGAAGATCAAAAGGAGTCGAGGCGTTCTTTGATCTCCTCTATAGATGAAGGTGTGGATGAAGCGACACGACTTTTAAAGTCAGCTCAGAATGATTTAGCGACCTTATATGATCATCAAGGTTATGATTATCATATGGCACGCAATAAGGTTCTTTTTTATCATTACGCTATTCGTTATTATTGTTTGTGGGGTGAGTATATTAGGGCATTACCAGTATCAATCAAAAAGGGATTAGCATATAGTCAAGAGATAACTAGCCGCTTAATCCCTTTTTTTTATATGGCACCAGTTAATTGGGCTGAATAAACGGTTTAACTGTATTAAACTAAATAATCTCGACATATGATTTTGAAAATATGCCGTTTAATACGTTGAAGTTATTAATTTAAAAAGGTGAAATCTTTAAATTTAACAACTTCAATGTTTATTTAGCCTCGGCAATAATCAAGGTTGATTCTTGAGCCAAAGCTACATTTTTGATTGGTTTCCAACCAGATAAACGCAACCAATTATGTGCTTCTTGTATAGAATAGACATTACCTTGGCCGGTAATGGTAGTGAAACCGCCAGCCATTAACACGCCAAATAGGGGCTTTAGGCCAGTCTCATCTGTCCAAAAATCGATTAATAAAAGGCGTGCGCCAACATCAACTGCTTGACGTATTCGCTTTAAGAGATGTTGATTGTTTTCTGATGAATAGAGATGTATAACATTGGCTAAAAGGATAACATCATAACCTTGAGGTATTTCGTCATTAAATACGTCTCCAGAAATGATTTTTACATCATTATCCATATTAACGTCTTCAAGACGTTGTTGGGTAATGGGCACAATAGTAGGCACCTCCATAATGGCTCCATGTAGATGTGAATATTGTTGTAAGGTGGCAATTAATAAAGAGCCTGTACCACCGCCTAAATCGATAACATGTTGATGAGGTTTGAAATCATAGTAATTAACTAGTTTTTGAACAGATTTGGCCGTGAATATTTCAATCCAATTAGCAGCGATTTCTAATTGTTCGGTTGTTAACTTGCTATAAGGGAACGTTGCTTTATCATGGCGTAATGATTGTTCTAAACTGCCCCATTGTGGGAGCATAACGTAATGGGTGTATAAGAAGGCAGCCCATAAATGTTCTGGAGAAAATTGTTGCGCCCAATCAGTTAGTTTATCAGTATGTAAAATATCTTTTTCAATAGCAGATAAAGGGGCAACAATGAGTTTTTGCCATAGATAAGAGTTTGTTTTTACGGAGGCACTTAATAGATATGATATGAGCGGATTGTTTAAAATGAAGTTGATTTGACGACGCAATGATGGTTTATAATGTTGCCAAAAGCGTAATACAGTTCGTAAGTCAAAGGGAGGTTTGCCGCTGAGGAACTGATCGGTTAAATAGGTGTTAGAATAGCGACCACCACTGTAACGCAAATAGCCTGCTGCGGTTAAGGCTCGCAGTAGTATCAATGTTGTTCGTAATGGCATGCCGATTTGATTGGCTACGGTTTGGGCTGGAGTAGCCCCTTTATTTAGAATTTCAAATAACCGTACATTTTCGCCAATTAATAGGTATTGGGCTATGAATAAGCGGTTTACTAAAGGCAGGACAACATCTGGCAAACCCTCTTCATTTGAGTCATCATCAGTTGTTTCTATAGTTATGCGTGTCTTATATTTTTCCGTAGCGTGTGGATCTCCAAAATATAAACCACTAATACTATTTTTAGCAGGATATCCTGATAAGGCTAAGGAAGCTAACATACCACTCATAATAGTGGCTTCCATACTGCCGGCATTGATGCCTGTCCAGACCCAATCTCCACATAAATATAAATTCGAGAATTCTTGTGGATTATTTGCTTGCAAGCGATGTTTTGAGCTGTTGGGAATTGATAGAATATATCTTTCCCATAAATTGGTATTAGGTCGTATATATTGGCTATCTAAACGGGATTGGGCAACATGTTTGCCTTTGCGGGGATCGTATAAATATGACCAAGTGAAATGATTGTTGTTACCCGATTGAGCTAAGGGCCAAATATATTTGATTTGATCGTTTAAAATAGATGCCGTTGTGTTTTTGACAACATCATACCCTGCTGGGCGGCATTGTTCTTTGTTTTGGGGATCGTTAGCAGGTAGGTATTGATCATCACTGTATTGATTGGGAAAAACGCTGACGAGATAGGTGCGGTTTAGTGGATAAGGCGAATGGGCTGGCCAATCTTCTAATTCAGTAAGAGCCGTCATGTCTGCCCAATCATTTAAGTATGGTGCTGGATAATCTATACCTGGTGATTTATCTGCTGGGCGACCAAGCGAGGATGATGTTTGGTTAAGCCAAAGTTGCACCGATTGTGTATTTGTACCCACAACATATTTAAGCATCTCTTGCCACTGTGGGCTACTCGCGATTAAATCTGGGCATATAGAGGATAGAGCCGAAGCTGGAATGCCTAGCAATACCTTTTGAAAATCAGCGTTGTTATCGCCAACAGAGAAGATATGTTCTTTCACATCTTTCCATGGGGTTTTGGTCGCCTCTAAATCAATGCAATTCTCTTTGATTTCTTCACCCTGTACGAGTTGGTCATAGAAAGGGGTACTTGGCCAACAGGCGATACCTTTTACATCAAATAATGGATTGTATTCCCCCTTGACTTCGACTTGTTCACCAATAACTAAACGATTGATTGATTTAGTCTCATCATCACTATGATGGATAGAGCGAACTCGATGGAAGAATTTGAATTTCACGCCACGGGCGCGAAGAACCAAATATATAGGGGTTAGTATAGCTTCTCCCGTACCTGCATTGATTTTGTATAAACTAGCACCTTTGTATGTAAAGGTAGAACGAATCATGTTTTTGAGTATAGTGCCAGCTTCAATGGCTGCTTTGGGGGCGTATGGTTCTCCTTCTGGAATTGATGTATCCCCATCGATATAGCCAAAAACGGCATTGTAAGCACTATTAAGCAAGGCAGATGACAACATAATATTATCATCTGGGACCATATATTGTTTAAGCCAAGCACGATAATCTAAGTTGTTGATATGCTCAAACCCTTTGCGGTAGATATGGTCGCTATAAATACCTTGGATATTGGCATACATAAAGTTAATCATAATCCAAGTTTTAAATGCTTTCTCGTTGGTGCCCGCTTTTATTTCTGCTCCATGTATATCCCAGAATAAAATGAGATAAATGCGCAGGATGGTTGCTTCAAGCCAGAGAAAGATGCCAATAATTAATGTTTCTGCATCGTGCCATAGATGTTCGGCTAATCCTTTTACGCAAGCGATATCTTGTTTCAGGGACCAAATATGTTCAGGTGACATATTTTCTTGCCAATAAAGCAATTCATCTAGTTGTTCATCGGCAAATTCGAGTAATTCATGTGGTGCTGATTTGTACCATTTAAGCATGGCGAAGAAGGGATGATGTTTGCTACCATGGATAGCACTTGCGTCACGTAGCCAATGTAATTCATGGGGCAAAGTTACTTCTTTATGTAAATAATCCAGAAATTCACGGAAAACTTCATAGCCCATTTCCACATAGCTAATCCAATCTAAGAAAACATCACCAGATCCTGGCGTTTGGGTGTTAGTAGGTAGTTGGACATTCAGCTCATAGATTAAATCTTTATATTGGCCAATAAGAGATCCTGTACTGTCAGGAGTAAATAAGGATTGCCATGTACCTAAGGGTGCATCTGGTTGTCGTAGCGGCGGTTGATGTGTATGCATTGCTTTAAAACATTCTTGTATGAGATGGAAAGTGTTGTTATAAAAGCCTGGAAACATATGATAACCATGTTCTTCAATTCGATAATGGTATTCAGGTTCTAGGCTCCTACCACTAGCCACTTTTCCTCCTAGACGCCAGCCCATTTGAAAAACTGTTATATCATATTGGTCATGGTATGGATTTCTAGGGTCTGTTAGATAAAAAAGAGTTGATAACGCACCCATACCACCGCCTAAAACAGCAATTTTTGTTTTTTGTTTATTTTTATCTTTGTTCATAGTTTTGTAGTCCATTAAGTTTTTGATTTTAAAAATCGATTCCCCAAATATGTTGGCGTTGGGGATAGCCAGATACGGCCAAAGAGGCCAGCATGCCAGACATAATAGCCGCTTCCATACAACCTGAATTAAGGCCGTTATCTGTCCAATCACCAGTTAAGTACAGATTGGGGAATTGTTCGGGATCATTAGCTGGTAAGCGGTATTTAGAACTGCCTGGAACCGAAAGAACATATCTTTCTGATGGGGATATATTGGCTTGCCAATGTTGAAAAGTGAATCGTTCTTGCCCATTACGTTGCTGGGGGTCATATAATGATTCCCATAAGAATTGATTAGGATTTTGTGTTTGGGATTGGGGCCATAAGCGGCCTAATTCTTCATTAAGTAAAGCAAGAGCGGATGCTTTGACTTTTGCGTTGGCTTGCTTATGTGCTTCTTGGGTATCATCTCCCGTTTCGTACTCTTCATCATCAGCCATGACACTGCAAAAATAGGCGATACTAGCAGGTTGATATTCTGCTGGCCATGATTCTTGAGTTAGAAGATGGTCAACATCAGCCCAGGTGCCAAGAGTAGGTGCTTTAAAAGCTAATACTGGTTTTTCCCAGAGCGACCAACCTAAAGAAGTGGGAGGGGTATCTAACCACAGTTGTAAGGCTTGGGTGCGCACTGTTTTTAGATGTGTGACCATGTTATGCCACTTGTTACTGGATGCGATTAAATCTGGGCAAATAGCAGGTAAGGCACCAACAGGGATGCCTAAAATAATCTTGTCAAAATCAGTACCTAGGTTGAGTTGTATATCGGTGCCATTAGACCAACTATTGTAAGCTGTTTCAAGATTAATGCCGGTGTCTTTTAGCATTGTTCCCGCAGTAATTTGATCATATAGTGGTTGACTCGGCCAACAAGGCAGTCCATTAATATCGACTAATGGTTGATATTCTTTTTCATCTTTGATATTGACTTGTTGGTCAATGATAATACGGTCAATCGTTTGTTTATCATCTTGACTTGGTTTGATTTCTTTAACACGGTGGAAAAATTTAAAGTTAACTCCACGTTTTTTCAAAACTTCATATAAAGGGGCAAAGACAGCATCACCAGCACCAGCCTGCATTTTCCAAGCAACCTCCCCTTTGGTTGTTAATGTGATACGGGCTAAGGTGCGTAAAGCCGTACCGGCTTCTAACTGGGGTTTGTTTGGGTCACCATCTAAATACGCAAAATTAGGAATGTACATTGAGGCCATAATAGAGGAGTCAAGCATAATGTTTCCATCGGGCCATGCGTATTTGGTCAACCATTCTTGATATTCAAATTCATTGATACTATCGAAGCCATGAATATAAATTTGCTCTTTGATAGCCCCAATAACATTACTATAGAGAAAGTTAAGTTCGATCCAAAATTCTCGTTTGGTAGGATTTGTAGTCACTTTTTCTTCTAAATAAAGCCATAGCCAACCGATCATTTGTGTAAGAAGTGAAGCGACACTATTCATCAATAGTTGTTGGCTTTTTTGCCAAATTTTCTGTTGTAGTTTATTAGGCGTTTTTGACTCTAGACGAAATTGGTCAGCCCATACTTGCAATATATCAAGAGTTAAAGCCAAGGCGGATGATGTTTTTTGATTGATGTTTTTTTGTGTGTTGGCAATAAATTCAATTAAGGGAGAATCTAAGACAAGTTGTTCGATAGGGATTGTCATGATTTGCACAAGAGATGATTGGCGTATTAGATTAATCATGACAGTGACAGACATAGCGATGTAGTTAGGAATTGAAAGGAATAGACTGCCATCTCCGGGGAGTCTATTGTTGGGGGGGTAGGGGATGATGGGACCGGCTAATAATTGTTGGTCATGTTCATCAATGGATCCCAACGCGGTAACAGGGACAAATGCATCACGCCATGATGCTAAAGGGGCATCTGGCGGACGATTTAATTCTTGGTAACATTCACGGATAAGACGAAAGCCGTTTTCGTAGAAGCCTGGCCAAAAATGAAAGCCATGTTCTTCGATTCGATGGCCGTAACCAGGTTTCATGTTTCGGCCGCTGGCGCCTTTGCCCCCTAAACGCCAGCCTAATTGATAGACAGTGATATCATATTCATCCCGCCGAGGGTTTTGAGGATGAGTGAGTTCAAAGGCGGAGGTTAAAGCGGCGATACCACCGCCTAAGATGGCGATTTTTTGTCTCTTTTTGATACCATCACCAACAGCCCATAGGCGAGAGCGATCTAAGCTTTGTCCCCCTAAGAGGATATCTATATTTTGGTGGACATTGTTTTTTTCTTGGAGCCAAGTGAGTCGAAATAAAGGTTTCAACAAGTAACTTGAGCGCCATATTAGTTGACTGATGCCAGCAATTTCTTGATCAAGTTGTTTCAGGGTGTTTTTTTTTGTGCTAGGGGGTAAAGGGGCTAAGCGTTCAGCTATACGCCAAGCATGTTTGCGCGACTCTTCCATGCTAAAGAGTACTAGGTTTTCTTGTCCTTCGTCCCAAATTTGATTGAACAAG
>DATHYN010000381.1:0-3977 GCA_035459145.1 Anaerolineae bacterium
CCCCCAATCACTACTCACGTTATACCCCCCCGATACCAACACACCATCACAATTCCCCCCCACATTATTCCCCACCACTGAACTCCTAACCACAGACATCGTCCCATTAAATACCATCCCCCCAATCGCTGTGTCCGCCACATTATCAACAACCGTTACATACGCCATCTCTATATCCCCCACACTAAACAGCCCACCACCCACATCGGCCCGATTCCCACTCACACTGCTATTAACCATCAACACCTCACCCCCAAATTGACCAATACCACCAGCCGTCCCCGTCTCCCCCCACACTGTGTTCGCCGCTATCGTGCTATTCGTAATCGTCAACCAACTCGTCCCACCAACAATCCCCCCACCCAAAACCTCGGCCTCATTATGATATATCCAACTCTGATCTAACCACAATGAACCATTCTCAATGGCCAAACCACCCCCATTACCAAACAAGGCCACATTATGTGTCACCAAACTACGTGCCATCCTAACCACATGCGAACTATAAAGCCCACCACCACCTAATAAATCGACAAGGCTTTCATTATAAGCCAACAATGTATCCGTGGCGGTCAAAACACCCATATTACAAATCCCACCACCATTACCAGTCGCACTATTCGTCACCACCTTGGTATATGCCAATGTCAATTGACCACTATTATAAATTCCGCCGCCACAAACCCCTTGGCTATTGGCCACGATCACATTTATCAGCCGCAAATCCCCTTGATTCTTCACCCCACCCCCATTCGGAGACGCTAATAATGTCGCATTACCACCCTGCCAACTCATATCTTGCACCGTCACAACCACATCAACCCCCACCTGCCACAACCGATCCCCCCCATTGCCGGTCACTATCGTCTCATCAATCCCCGCCCCCAATAAAATTAAATCATCCTTGATATTCAAATCACCAGCAACACTATCCCCCTCTTCCCCATCTAAACTAAGCAAATATACACCCGCCGGCACCACCACTGTATCCGTCCCCGATAATACATTCGCTTCCTGTATAGCGGCCCGCAAACTACACCCACCACTAGCTGTCAAGCACAGCCCATCACCGGGAGTCAAATCAACCTCATCCGCAACCATATCAACCGTCATCACACTATTTGCCCGCACCACTAATTGCTGCCCCGCCCACCACAAAGACAAAAACATACCCATCCCCACCAAACATATAATCGCTACCCATCGTTTCATGACCCGCCTCCTTTTTTCATTGTTACAACTTCTTCTTTTAGCGGTCATATTTATTGTAATCAACTGTCACCCCAAATATCAGTACCGTTCTTCACCTCTATCCCCTGATCTTCAACAGGGTACTTTAGTACTAAAATCAACCTATTTTACGGCCAAATTCATTTCGCCCCTTGACAAGTGGACCACAGTCCGGTAATATACGTTATATGGACTCAGGTCCACTTAAAACAAAACGTATTAAATCGGTGCAACAACTATAAACGCACCACTACAAAATGGAGATTTTATTCTTATGTCATGGCAAATTGATTTCGGACACGCTCATATCTACTTTACAGTTCGGCACATGATGATTTCAAAAGTGCGCGGCCAATTTGAAAAATTCAGCGGTACCATTAATTTCGACCCCAACAACCCCACCGACACCACCGTTGACATCAGCATTGACGCCAGCAGTATCAACACAAAATTAGGCCAACGGGATGACCATTTACGCTCCCCAGACTTCCTCAATGTCGAAAAATATCCTCAAATCACCTTCAAAAGCAACCGTGTCGAAAAAATCGATGATCACAACGGCAAACTTTACGGTGACTTAACCATTCGTGACGTCACCAATGAGGTTGTTCTCGATGTAAACTATGCCGGTCAAGCCAAAAGCCCTTGGGGCACCACCAGCGCCGGCTTCTCTGCTTCCACCAAAATTAACCGCACTGATTGGGGACTCACTTGGAACCAAGCCTTAGAAACCGGTGGCATTCTTGTCGGTGAAGAAGTTAAAATCGAAATCGAATTAGAGTTAGTCAAACAAGCAGAAGAAGAAGCTGTTGCTGCCTAACAACAACTAACTTAACCTGAGTTCGACAAGCCCCACCCCTAAATCAAGGATTGAACGAAGCCGAGAAATCTGCCCTAAAAATACCCCAACCAACCCTTTCATCGGCTTAATTAATTATTGAACCCAGGTAATGTAAAACGCTAATATAAACAACAAAAAAGGTAGCTGCCGCGGCAGCTACCTTTTTTGTTGTACCGTTCAATTGTAAATCAAACAGAGAAAACCTTAATTAAATTAATCCCCCGATGCTGTTACGGCCGCTGGCATTTCAAATTCTGGGTAGCTAACTGTCCCGTGCTCAGACCGGTCCAACCCATCGTGCTCTTCCTGTGCCGATACACGAATACCAATCGTTGCCCGTAACAGATAAAAGAGCGCATACATTGTGCTAAATGCCCACAATGAAATCACAACCGTTCCCAATAGTTGCACTTGCAACTGAGCGATACCACCACCATAAAACAACCCGGCAATTTCACCCATATCGGTCAACTTACCCGCCCCTGGTGCCGCAAATAAACCAACAGCAATCGTACCCCATACACCATTAAAACCATGGACGACAACGGCCCCCACAGGATCATCAACACGTAAAATATATTCAACAAAATAGATACCGTAAACCAAGACACCACCAGCAATAAACCCAATGATGACGGCTCCAATAGGGGTGACACTTGCCGCCCCCGCTGTAATCGCGACCAAACCAGCCAAAGCACCATTCAACGCCATTTCGGTTGAGGGGTGACCAGTCCGTAACCAGTTAATCCCTAAGGCGCTCACCACGCCGGCCGAGGCCGCCAATGTCGTCGTCACCGCTATAAAAGCGATCCCAGGATTCATCCCCGATAATGTACTACCCGCATTGAAACCAAACCAACCCATCCACAAAATAAAGACCCCTAAAGCAGCCAACGTCAAACTATGGCCAGGAATCACATTGACACTCCCATCTTTACCATATTTCCCAATTCGTGGCCCCAGCAACATCGCCCCAGCCAACGCCGCGAAACCACCCACCGCATGCACCAACGTTGAACCCGCAAAATCAATAAAGCCTAAATTAGCCAACCACCCTTGCCCCCAATGCCAATGCCCCGAAATCGGATAAATCAAACCGGTAATCACCACACTATAGATCAAATATGCCTTAAACTTCATCCGCTCGGCCACCGCCCCCGACACAATCGTCGCCGCCGCCGCCGCAAACATCAGCTGAAACAGAAAATCAACCCAGCTATACGCGCTCGTGCTGGCAATATCCGTCATATCACTCAAGAAAAACCGATCCGTCCCAAACAAACCAGCTTGCGAACTCCCATACATCAACCCAAACCCAATCGCAAAATAAACCAATGCCCCACCGGCAAAATCAACCATATTTTTCATCAAAATATTGGCCGCATTCTTGGCCCGCGTAAAACCACTCTCCACCATCGCAAACCCAGCTTGCATCCAAAAAACTAAAAACGCCCCAATAAACAACCAAATCGTATCCAACTGCACCACAATCTGGCTCGTCGTCACCACCGGTTCTTCATCCTGCGCCCAAGCCGTGCCCCCTAAACGCGCCCAAATCAACCCCAATAATATCGTTAAACTTAAAATTCGTATTCGCCGCATCCACTTTGTACTCAACATACCAATCTCCTCTTGCATATCAACTAACAAACAAAAAACGCCTTTGGCTTGCTTTTTTACAAACCAAAGGCGTCATGGCCATAAAATATTTGATTATTCAGCGGCAACACAGATAATTCGTCGCCATCTATATCTACTTTACTCCCATCACCCCCCAACCGTCAATAAGACAAATCATCCAAATTATCACCCTCAACTTTCTGGCAAATTATACAAAGACATTCTTGCACTTACATGCTAATTATCCCCCTCAAATTACCCACCACCCACTGCCACCCCTCCCCCA
>DATHYN010000382.1:0-13776 GCA_035459145.1 Anaerolineae bacterium
GGATTGAACGAAGTCGAGAAATCTGCCCTAATGACACCCTAACCAACAGCTACACAGGCTTAATCAATTATCGAACTCAGGTTACGTAACCTAAGTTCGGTAATTATCAATCCCCTCCCAACGTCATTTCGAACAAATCTCCCCCCTTTTCACCAAACCCTAACCCAAAGAACAAAAAAACGACTCTTCCCCCCAATCAGCTTCGCTGACCAAAAGAAAGAGCCGACTCTTATTTTAACCTAAGTTCGACAATCCCCCCCTCTTCCCAACGTCATTTCGAGCGCAGTTCAATCCGCCCCACACTCGACAGGCTCCACCCCTAAATAAAGGATTGAACGAAGTCGAGAAATCTACCCTAACAACACAGCAACCAACCTATCCACAGGTTTAATTCATTATCGAACTCAGGTTATTTTACTCAATTTTAACCATCTGTTCTACAAATCACGCCTACCCATTTGCATCACATATCCCCCTAACTCCCCGGAATCACCAACACCTGACCCGGATAAATCACATACGGCGCCACCAACTGGTTCGCTTCCGCAATCGTCTGCCACCGCACCCCATAATACAACGCGATCATCTGTAATGTCTCTCGCGGCTGAACCTCATGCTGATACGAAGGCATCACTCCTGGCATATTCGCCGGAATCTTTAACTCCTGCCCCACATATAAATCATTAGGCGACTCCAAACCATTCGCATCAGCTATCAAATCCCAGGTCAAGCCATACATCAACCCAATCGTAAATAACGTATCATTCGTTTGCACGATATAAATCACTTCGTCTGTCGGCGATGGCGTCGCTGGCGTGTCAACTGTTCCCGTTAACCGTATCTCATCCCCCACTTGCAACTGGCTCGGATTGCTTAAATGATTTAGCTCCGCCAATGTCACCCAAGAAATACCATAATGCAAACCGATGCGATACAAATTCTCGCCCGACTGCACGATATGGGTATCAGGGATAGCTACCGGTTCCGATGGTTCTTCAACCTCTTCACTCTCTTCAACTTCTTCTTCCGTTGCCTCTTCATCAACAGCGTCAGCCTCTTCAGCTGCTTCTTCCTCAGTGGCTTCTTCCTCAGTGGCTTCTTCGGCATTATCATTCTCATCATCAGTCGTCTCCCCTGTTTCCTCAGCTTCCGCTTCTTCCCCATCTGTGCCCGCCTCAACAATCACTTCAACCTCTCCCCCATCAAGCGGCTTAAATGTCTCGCTCACCACAGTCCGCCCCTCATCCGTCACTTGCTCCACCGTCGTTGTCACCCCTAATGTCGTTGTCACCACTGATGTAATCAAATTACCACTAATCTGCACATTAATCTGCTCAACATCAGTGAAATCAATCTCTTCTTCATCATCAACATTCTCTTCTCCCCCATTCTGCCCCACGGGACTGCCATCATCATCTTCTTCCCCTACCGCATCATCATCGTCATCTAGCCGCGGTGTGTCTCCCCCATCTTCATCATTCTCTTCTCCCTCATTCTCATCAACCACCTCGGCCGTCACCGTCGCCTCACTCGGCGCATCCTCATCAACTGCTCGTGTACAACCTGCCACCATTACCATTACCATTAATAACACAAGTACCCATTCAATACGCCAGTTTCGTTTCATAATTTCACCTTCCAGACGGGATAACTATCAACAATTTGCGACCTTTGACTAAATAACGCTTAAGACATTAAACAACCTATTTTCAAGATGATATGTCGAAAATATTTCGTCTAATGATCTAAACAACAAAGGCAAATGATGAGAATCATTTGCCTCTTTACTATATCATGCCTTAATCAATAAAGCTAATATTATGTCTACCAAATTTCACCCTTTTTCCCGCACCCATTGGCCTCAATAAGTGGCGCTAACCTACGACGCACCACTCAAAACCTGGGCAAAGAACTCCGATGCCCGCGCCACCGCCAACAAAGCTAAGCCCATCTTCGCCCCTTTGCTCACCATCGCCGCTAACGCCGCGTTCTGATTGATCGGATAAACAATCATCGCCCCCCGCTCCCCTTCAATCATCAACCGCTCCACTTGCCCCTGCGCCAAACGATTTAATGTCTGCTCCCCCAAGGCAAACAATGTGGCGGCCATCGCCGCCACCTGCGGTGTATCAGTACGGGCCATCGTCTGCGTAATCGTATCCGTCGTCGGATACGCCGCTACAATAAACCCCTCAATGCTAACAATCACTGCCCCTTGAATACTAGGCATCTCTTCTGTTAGCTCTTGTAATTTTTTTTCCAAAATATTAATGCGGTAACCGGTAACCATATTTGCTGTTCCTCTGCGAGACCCTCATATTATAGGTTGTAAATGTAGCCGGACACGCATTCATAAAGCATGAGTTAATCGGACACTTCACCTCAAAGTAGCTTACTTCCCTACCCTACTTTGCCGGATGGCTACTATATTTTCATCTATTATAGCACCATCCGACCACTTTGGCGGTAAAGTAAGCTACCTTTTCTCAAATTGTTCTCAAATTGCTTATTTCATCATCGGTATTTTCACGCCACGCTCACGAGCTACCTCAATCGCGCGCTCATAACCAGCATCGACATGTCGTACTACTCCCATGCCTGGATCGGCCGTTAAAACCCGATCCAAACGCACCGCCGCTTCCGGCGTGCCATCCGCCACAATCACTTGGCCCGCATGTAAACTATACCCAATACCAACCCCACCCCCATGATGAAAACTGACCCATGTCGCCCCACTAACCGCATTGACCATCGCGTTTAAAATCGGCCAATCCCCAATCGCATCTGACCCATCTAACATCCCTTCCGTCTCCCGATTAGGACTCGCCACCGAACCAGCATCTAAATGATCGCGGCCGATAACAATTGGCGCTTTCACCGCCCCACTAGCCACTAACTCATTAAATAATTGACCCGCTTTGGCCCGCTCACCATACCCTAACCAACAAATACGTGCTGGTAACCCCTGAAAATGCACCTGCTCCTGCGCCATCGTTATCCACCGATGTAACCCTTTGTCTTCAGGAAATAGCTCCAAAATCGCCCGATCGGTCGTATAAATATCTTCCGGATCACCACTTAATGCCACCCAACGAAATGGCCCCTTCCCTTCACAAAATAATGGCCGAATGTATGCTGGCACAAAACCAGGATAACTAAACGCTTCTTCAACCCCCGCGTCAAACGCCCGTTGCCGCAAATTGTTGCCATAATCAAACACAATCGCCCCCTTCTTCTGAAAATCAACCATCGCCTGACAATGGATCGCCATCGACTCTGTCGATAACCGCCGGAACTCCACCGGATCTGCCTCCCGTAACTTTTGCCCTTCTTCAAAGCTCATATGGTGGGGGAAATAGGCTAAATAGTCGTGGGCCGAGGTCTGATCTGTCACCATGTCCGGTATCGCTTCTCGCTCTAACAATTGCGGCAACACCTCGGCCGCATTCCCGATCAACCCAATCGACCGCGCCTCCCCTTTCTCCACATAATACTGCACTCTCTGCAACGCATCATCTAAATCCTCAGACACCTCATCAATATAACGATGCTCCAACCGCCGCTTCGCCCGCCACTCATCAATCTCCACCACCAACGCTACCCCCCCATTCATCGTCACCGCCAATGGCTGCGCCCCACCCATCTCCCCTAACCCCGCCGTCACCACCCATTTACCCGCCAACGACGGCCACCCCTCCTGCCGCGCCGCCTCCGCAAATGTCTCAAACGTCCCCTGCAAAATCCCCTGCGTCCCAATGTAAATCCAACTGCCGGCCGTCATCTGACCGTACATCATCAACCCCTCGGCCTCCCACTTGTCAAAATTCTCCTGCGTCGCCCAATGCGGCACAATGTTCGAATTCGCTATCAACACCCTCGGCGAATCCCGATGCGTCCGAAATACCGCCACCGGCTTCCCACTCTGTACCAATAATGTCTCATCATCTTCTAACTCCCGCAACGACGCCAAGATCGCCTCAAACGACTCCCAATTCCGCGCCGCCCGCCCTCGGCCACCATACACAATTAACTTATCCGGCTCCCCCGCTACTTCCGGATCTAAATTATTCTGCAACATCCGATAAACCGCTTCTTGCAACCACCCCTTGCAACTTAACTCTGTGCCCCGTGGCGCACGTATAACTCGACTCATTTTTCGCCTCATCTTTATCTATAACAAAAGCTAACTTTTGTCTGTTTAGGAAATAGTAGACATCAATACATTACATTATTCAACGAAACCCATTCCTGCACCAAGTAATGTACTTATCTTCCCTCCGATTATAGTTATCCCCTCCCCTCTGTCAATATCATCCCCTAATTCTTATCTAAGTTGCCCACAATCCCTTGACCTATGGTATAATTAACATAATGATGTAAAATTCAATCATCCTCACCTGCTGTGAGTATGATATTAACATCTAATCTTTTGACCAAGAGCAGTAACCGCCGTTTGTACTTAAAACAGAACGGTCCTATCTATAAGGTGTCTCGCAATATATGAGTGGCGAACGCATTTTAGTCATTGATGATAGTCAAGAGCTCGTTAAACATTTAACTGAGCGTGTCCTCCCCTTGCTCGAATATCAAACCCTCACTGCTTTCGATGGCCAATCTGGCCTCGACCTCATTTACGACCAAAAACCTGACCTCATCCTCCTCGACCTTAACCTCCCCGATATGAATGGGCTCGATATCCTCCATAAACTCGCCCATGACTCCATCTCCATCCCCATCATCCTCATGACTGGCTACGGCTCCGAAAAAAGTGCTGTCCAAGCTTTTCGGCTCGGTGTCAAAGATTATCTCGTTAAACCTTTTACCACTGATGAGCTTGATGAAACCCTCGAACGTGCCTTCATCGAAAAAAGACTCCGTAACGAAAATCAACAACTAAATGAGCAAATGAGTCGCCTGACCGCGGCCATGAACCAGCAAATCAACGAGATGAGCAGTCTGTTTGGTATCGGCAAATCAATCGCCTCCGTCCTCGACCGTGAAAAAGTGATCGAACGCCTCCTGCCCGCCGCTGCCCAACTCACCAATGCCCACGAAAGCAGTCTTTGGCTCCCTAACTCTAAAGCCCGTGATACCTCTTATACCCTCTACCGCTATATCGCTCAAAATAAAACCATTAAGCCTCGCACCGATGTCATCGAACTAGACCCAACCTTACAAGAAGTTTTTAAAAATCCCCAAAAAGTACGTCACGCCGCCTTCTCCGGCAATGGCATCAAAGTCGAAACCGGCCTTTTAGCCAGCGCCATCATGTACATTCCCATTCAACTCAATAACGAACTAATTGGCGTCATGGGCACCGCCCAACTCTCCACCCCCCAATCCTTCTCCTACCAACATGAACTCCTCCTCTCTATCCTCGCCGGCTACGCCGCCATCGCCTTCGAAAACGCCCGCCTCTTCGAAAAAACAGATATCGCCCTTTCCAGCCGCGTCGAAGATCTCCACGCCTTCGTCGACGTCACCAAAGAAGTCACCTCCACCCTCGACCTCCACGAGGTCGTCCACCGCGCTATGTCCAAAGTCCATGACTTCTGGGCCGTCGAAGCCTCCTCCGTCTGGCTGCTCGATGATGACAATGAAACCCTCAGCGTCATGGATAGCCTCGGCTCCGCCACTGACGCCCTCATCAACATCACCGTCCCCGTCGCTGGTAGCATTGTCGGTAGCGTCGTCCAATCTGGTGACATCCTCTGCACCAATGATGTCGCCAACCACCCCCTCCATTACAATGTCGTCGACCAAACTACCGGCTTCTCCACCCGCTCCATGCTTTGTGCCCCCCTCGAACATGGCGGCAAAATCATCGGCGCCATGCAACTGATCAATAAACTAGATGGCAACTTCACCGACGCCGATGTCGACCGTATCAAAGCCCTCTCTCCCATCATCGCTACCGCCGTTAGCAACGCCGTCCTCTTCACCGCCGCCGAATCTCGTAAGCAATGGCTTGAAGCAACCATCGAACATAATGGTAACCCCATCATCATCCTCGACCACCACCACCAAGTCATGCTTCTCAACCAAGAAGCCCGCCGCAACCTCAACCTCACTGGCGAAGCCCTCGGCTATGTCGTCACCAGCGTCATCCAATATGAACCTTTACTCGATTTCCTCCTCCAACCCCTCACCAACAACATCCCCAAACGCCAAGAAATCACGCTCGCCGATAACACCGTCTGGCTCTCCACCCTCGCCCCCATCCCCGATTACGGCCGTATCCTCATCCTCCAAGATATCACCTATCTCAAAGAACTTGACCGTGATAAAAACACCTTCCTCACCACCGCCTCCCACGACCTCCGCGCCCCGCTTAACGCCATTATCGGCTTCTCCTTCGCCCTCGAACAGATGGGCCCCCTCAATGAACAACAAAAGAAATTTGTTTCCCGCATCATCAGCTCCTCCCAACGGATGATGGATCTCGTCAACGCTTTGCTCGATTTAGCCAAAGTTAACAGCAACATGGAGTTTGTGCGCCAAACCTGCCATATCGGCTCTCTCACCAATGTCGCTGTCGTTGACCTCCAAGCCCAAGCACTCAAAAAACAAATTACACTTGAGCTAAAATTGCCCGATTACATCCCTATCGTTGTTGGCGATCCCAATCAAATCCGGCAAGCGGTCAATAATCTGGTCGATAACTCTATTAAATATTCCCCGCCTAAATCTGTCATCAAAGTCGAAGTCACTAGCAACGATCGCTCCGTCATGATTCATGTCCGCGATAACGGCCGTGGCATCTCCCAAGATGATCTCCCCTTCATCTTCGATAAATTCTACCGCGTCCAACAAACAGATACCGATGGTGGCGTCGGCCTCGGCCTCACCCTCGTCCGCTCCATCGCCGAAGCCCACCAAGGCCGCGTCGAAGCCGTCAGCCGCGAAGGCGCCGGCAGCCGCTTCACCCTCTACCTCCCCATCGCCAGCCCCGCCATGATCGCCGCCGCCGAAACCCCTCCCCAACAACAAGACACGAGCTACTAACTTCCTAAGCACTTCTGCAACACCCGCACCCAATTTCCTCCCATAATCAGCCCAATATCCCCCTCATCATACCCTCGCGCCTGCAAACCAGCACCAATCTTTATCAAATCCACCGGCCCATCCACTTCCGCCGGAATATCCAACGCCCCAAAACCACCATCAAAATCGGTGCCGATAGCCACATGCTCCGCCGTCCCCAATAGCTGACATACATAATCGATCTGCGCCACCACCTCGGCCACCCCCACCATATGCTTCCCATCCCCCAACCGATACCCCACCTTCAAAAACTTATTGTACAACACCACCCCCATCACCCCACCCCGCTCCGCCAACAACCGAATCTGCTCATCCGCTAAATGCCGCCGACTCCCTCCCAATAACTTCCGGGCATTACTATGCGTCGCTACCACCTGCCCCCCATAAATCTCCAACGCCGTCAAGGCCGCCCGCTCCCCCATATGCGAAATATCTAAAATCATCCCCCACTCCGCCATCATCTCCAACAACGCCACCCCCTCGGCCGGCAACGGCGCCCCATCATCATACCCTGCCCCCGGCGCATACCGCGTCGTATGCCACGCCGGCCCAATCGCCCGTACCCCACGCTCATGCCACATCGGTATCTCCTCCGGTGCCCGCACCGGATCCGCCCCTTCCATTAAAATAAATAAACCCAATAACTTCTCTTCACTCGCCACCGGCCCCGCCGTCACCCCATGACTACTCAACACATCATTCAAGCCCTGACCATCTGTCACCAATCGCACCCGACTATCCTCATCCGCCAAACGATGATAATAATCTAACTGCTTCTGCGCTAAACGGTGCGCCTCTTCCCCGTTCCGATAAATCAATCTCTCCCCTAACTGTCGCGAAACAACGGTGTGTGGCGTCGAATACAACGTCGACCAGACCAAACCCACTCCCGCCTCAATTAAATCCGGTACCGCCACCGTCACTTGCCCCCCCACCGGATGCCCCTTAAGCGGCTCTCGGCCGCGCAAAATCGCCACCGATTGCCGTAAATCCCGATCAAAGCTAAGCGCACTATACGCCAAATCTAAATGGGCATCAACAATAAACATTAACTCACTTCCTTGTACCCCTCAAACTGATATAATGGGGCCACTTTTGTTTTTAACTTTTGACAACTCATATACCGCTCCACCATCTTGACCAGTCGCACCGTTGCCCGATAAGATTTTCCCGCCATCACATGCTTTAATTTTACCTGATAAACCGTTTCATCCCCATCAATCTCTTCAACTTGCCATCCCCCCTCCCGCGTCTCCCCCAACGCCTCACGTACATGCCACTCCGCTACCTGCGCGGCCGCCGGCCACCCCGTCAGCCCCCGATCATGTGCTAAGGGTATCTCCCCCGCCGCTACCGCCAACCAATACGCTTCACAACTAGCCACATCCAAGCGACCATACATCCGCCCCGCTGGCAAGCATAACGTCGTTGCCGCCCAACGGTGTCCCCCCAAATGTGTCACTTGCCACACATCTCCGGCCTGTTGCTTGGTAGCTATCTGCTGTTGCAGGGCGAGGTAAACGGCCGTTCCCTTCTGCGCACAACACCGATCCCTCTGCCCATTCGTACACACCAAATGCAACGGCGTCACTTGCCGATACCTCTCATACGCCTCCCCGCCCGCCAAAATCTTATCCCACTCTAACCCCAACACCCCCTCATACGACTCTAAATCAAACCGATACAACCGCTCCCCACCAATCCCCACGTAAAACCGGATCTGTTCTACATGTTGCCGCCCTGGCTGACGAATCAGTAACAATTTACCCCCTTTCACTCGTTCCAAATGCGCACGCACCGCCACCGGTAACTCAGCCTCGGCTACCGCCTGCGCCCCCCACCGCCCCCGATACTCCAGCGCCAACCACACGCCCACCTCTGCCGTCGCCGTTCCCCACAACGGCTCATTCGTCATCTCCGACCATTGCCAACACCAACTCTCTTCTGTAAATTCCATCATTTTGTCCTTAAATCAACAAAAAAAATCCCCAAAATCCCCAAAACCCGCGTCAAAAACCACCAAACCTTACACCAGCTCACAATTTCAACAGCAAATTTCAGATTACTTTGTTTACAGTCTGCTACTTTAACACTCTTAAATGATTCCACACTTGCTGCTGACACACAACCCCCAATCAAGCCCCCCCCAATTCCATTACACGTTAGGGCAAAATACCCAGCTCACTGAGCATATCGGCCGTGCCTACCAAATCACTCAAATCAGCCAAATCAATCTCTACCGCTTGTGCATCTAACTCCGTCAACGGCGTCAAGTCTGCTGACGTTTCAATTCCATCAATCACCGGATACTCAAACGTCTCATTGGTGAAATATTGTTGACCTTTCTCCGATAACAAATATTCCACAAACTGTTGCGCCGCCGGCATATCAGCCGCCCCATTTAAGATTCCCACACCCGATACCATAATTAATGAACCTGGACCGCCCGCTGGTAAAAAGTAGTTACGTGCCGCAAAACTATCACCTTCTTGCGCCAAAAAACGGTGCAAATAGTAATGATTCACGAAGCCTACCTCAACCTCGCCCGCACCCACCGCTTCAACAATCGGTGTATTGCCAGAATAGACAATCGGTTCATTCGCTTGAATCCCTTGCAACCATTCTCGGGTCTTTTCATTACCCCAAATTTGCCGCATCCCCGTCACCATCGCTTGGAACGACCCGTTAGACGGCGCCCAACCAATACGCCCTTTCCATTCTGGTTCTATGAAACCCCACAAATCATCTGGCAAATCCGACTCCGTAACACTGTCCGTATTGTAAACAACCACGCGTGCCCGGCCGGAAACACCAATCCAGTCTCCCTCCGGCGAACGGAAACGGGCTGGCACCTGATTCAATAACTCATCTGGCAATGTGGTTAGCAAACCTTCAGCTTGTACCGCTCCCAAACCCCCTGGATCTTGCGCATAAAAAATATGCGCCGGGCTATTTTCACCCTCTTCTAACAAGGTCGCTGCCATTTCAGCCGTTCCCCCATAACGAACCGCCACTTCAATCCCCGTATCTTCCACAAACTGCTCCACCAATGGCTTCACCAAACTCTCCGACCGCCCCGAATAAACAACCAAACTAGCTGGCTCATCACCGCTTTCCTCGGCCGCCCCACAAGCCACCAAAATCATACTTAACAGTAACATGATTAATAAATAAACTCTACGCATCATTTTCTCCTCAATAATATGATCTGACACCTTATAACCTAATTAACGTTCCTAATCTTACAGAACTCAAATCTAGGCAAGCAGGTATAGCAACTCTTACTATATTAATCATCAATAAGAAGCTTCACCATACCAAGGTGCACAATATTTTATCTAAAACTACATAACAACTCCCCAACCATCTTCATTATGACCTGTTTTTAGTTAAGATACAAGAGCAGGCGTTAAGTTTTAACTTATCGTTACTACTATCCAAAAGTTAACTACCGATCATTTTTGATTAAACCCCCCTCCAAAATTTTTTTAATACGCAAAAAAAAAGACACCACCCAATGGGTGGTGCCTTTCTTAACTTAAAAGTTTAAGCTCTTAAGCAGGGTTGTTGCTCAAGGTCTCGGTGATGCTGGAGAAAACCGCACCAATTTGAGGACCAAGCAAGGTCAAAATAGCGATAACAACGATGGAAACTAATACGAGGACCAAAGCGTATTCAACCAAACCTTGACCTTTTTCACGGGATAAAAATAACATGTTAATAAACCTCCAAATAAGTGAGTGAATAAAAATTACTTACATAATACCATATATTTGTTTTTATGTAAGTCTTTAGTTACAACTATAATAATAACAGATTTTTGTCGTTTATGCAAGTCTTCTTGCACATTTACTAAGTTGTTTCTACTTTACCTACATAATAACTTGTATTAATAAACTCAATTATAGGTCACTACCACCAACTTCACAATAGTATTTAAGTACTACACAAAACATTTAGACCGTAGATTTCTTAGAGGATATCACTGGTGGTGCCCACAGGCAACGAAAACTCAAGCCGTGACCCTTGTCCTAAACTGCTCTCAATATCAAATTTGCCCCCTAACATCTTGATACGATCACGCAATGTTGACAAGCCAAACGAACCACTTTTATCGCGTAACACCTCATCAGAATTAAAGCCACTGCCGTTATCTTCAACAACCACTTTGGCTTCATTATCATCCAAATCTAACCGTACTTGAATTTGTGACGGCCGGCCATGATTACGCGCATTGTTGACTAACTCTTGAACACCCCGGAATAACGTTACTTCAATATGACCTTCCATACGCCGCTCCATACCAGTCACATTTAATGAAATGGGGAAGTTCGCTTTTTCTTGTGTCGCTTCTACATACCGCCGCAAGGTTGGTACCACCCCAAGATCATCCAACATCATTGGGCGCAATTCAAAAATGAAATCTTTCACCACATTAAACGTTGCCGCCGCCCCACCCTTCAATTCATTAATCTCATTACGTGCTCGCTCCGGATCGGAGTCAAAAAAGCGCTGACAAATCTCCGCTTGTAAAATAAAGTTACTTAACGAAGAGGCTGGCCCATCATGCAAACGACGAACCAAACTTTGCCGTTCTGTCTCTTGCGCTTGAATAATACGTACCACATCCGATGTTGCCCCCGCTGGTACCCCTGACCCACTATCATCACCACTACTAATAGCGCCTAAACCACCGGACAAAGCTAACACTTGCCGTTGATACTCATGCAAACGCTCTAAATTACGCTGATCACTTTGCAACTTTTCTAAATGACCACGCATGGTAAATAACCGCTGTTGCGCATTTTGTAAGGCCTCATACCCTTCCTTAATATCAGATCGAGGCAATGTATCAAAGTTAGGTTGCATTTGGCGAATATAATTCGTCACCTGCGCACTACGTTGTGCTAAACGTTCAACTTCAGCATTACTTTGCTTAATTAATGTATCTATTTCTTTTAATTCTTGCTCAGTTTGAGCATACTCTTTACGCGTTTGTTCTAAAAATGCGTCCAAGGACAGATCTTCGCTATTCATTGCCTAATGCCTACTCCTTATCGATTGTTATCTAGACGAACCCATCCACGGCTTAAGGCATATACCGCCGCTTGCGTTCGATCATCCACACGTAATTTACGTAAAATCGCTGTCATATGGTTTTTGACTGTCTGGTGGCTAATCCCCAAATTAAATGCTATCTCTTTATTGCTCAACCCTTTAGTCACATGTTCCAAAATCTCCATTTCCCGTGGTGATAATGGTACAAACAAATCTTCCGAATCACTATCTAAATCACCAGCCGCTTGTCCCAACTTATCTTCTAACCATTCAAGAACATCTTCATATGTCATCGTCTTTTCACCAACGACATAATAACCATCACGAACAGCATAAATCGTCTTGATTAATGCCTCCGGCGTTATATCTTTGGGACAATAAGCCGACGCGCCTGCCCGAAAAGCATGAAATACTTGCTCTGCATCATCATAGCCTGTAATAACGACCACAGCGACATCTGGCAAAATTCCTTTCAACTTCTTAGTAGCCTGCAACCCATTAATAGTTGGTAAATTGATATCCATCAATACAACATCAGGACTAATTTGGTAACTCAACTCAATAGCTACCTCGCCATCTGCTGCTTCACCAATGACATGTAATCTTTCATCTGTTTCCAAAACATCGCGCAACCCTTGTCTGAAAACAGGATGATCATCAACGATTAATAGTTTGATTTCCGGCACAATAATTTCCTTAAAACTATGATTTTGCCTATTTGACTTAATGGTCCAGTAAAGATTTTTATCTAATATAGTAAGATAAGCTTTGCCCTTGATTATTAGCTTGATTCACTAAAGATATTAGGCAATTTACTAGACTAGTGAATAAATAAGCCTTTAGCACTCGATTATAAATTTTATGCAAATGCAGTATACCATGAAAATGGGTGAATAACCAATTAATTTAGGCCCTATTATAGGATAACTATCTATTGAGGGAACAACTTCTCCATACTAGTTACTGCGCAGCTCATACACAGCCATATTATTAACTCCATTTAAGATTGTCCATTCATATTCGGTACTAAAAATCGCTGTCTTGTCAGCGGTTAAGAGCGGATATGGCCAACCTGGGGCAGTCACTAAATAATCCGCTTGTTGCTGACGCACATATGTAGCTAACGCTTGTTCATCATGTAAATAATCCGCCACTTCTGGCGATATCAAGCCGGCTAGGTCTAGCAACGGCCGTTCGCCAAAATACCCCAACGCCCCAATATCATGCGTCGCCACCAATCCCCCCTCCTCCGTATTATCCGCCACCCACTTAGCCACCGTCACCATCTCCCCCTCAATAAAAGCCACATCAACGCCATACCCCTGCCCACCTAAAATTAAGAAAAACAAGATCATAATCACAAATGTTAACCGCCCCACCAAACCTCCCGCCCACAAAACCATCTCCCCCACCGGCCAACGATATGCACCAATCACCCACCACCCCATCAAGCCATAAATAACCCACACCCCCATAACCGGTAACAAATACCGCCCATGCTGATATGTCACTGGCAATCGCCACGCATACGCAAAAACATGCCCGCCAGCCCATAACAACGGCACTGTATACAAAAGCCGTTTATGACGCCAATCTTCATAACATGCCACCAACCCCATAGCTATCAAACCCGGCAATAATAATAAATGCGCCCCACTCATTCCCCGAAAACCC
>DATHYN010000383.1:0-12539 GCA_035459145.1 Anaerolineae bacterium
CATCCCTAACCGTCGCTCCATCACCTCCCACCAATAGACGCCGCCAATCCCCACCAACGTATAAAGAGCCGGCATCCCCCCCACCAACCGCACCAAACTCGGCGCATCCGGCGTCACCCCACTCGGCACCAACCCCCACCCCAACCACAACAATAAATATTGATACGACCCTTCTCCCCACGCGCGTCCCGCCGCCACCACCAACCCACTATAAAACAAAAAGGCCAACCCCAACCCAAATAACGGGACCCCCGGCCACCCATAACTCCACAACGGATCCCCCGCCACACTAAACACCCCCAACGTCCCCAGCACACTCTCCGCCAACGGCCCCCAATCCCCCACCCTCAACGCCGTCAACGGCCCCTCCAACTGTCGCACCCGCTCCTGCAAACTCGGATCGCGCCACAAAACATATGCCAACGGCAAATACAACCCAAACGCCGTCCCCGCCGCCAACCACGGCCGCCACCACCTCACCCCCTCCCTGTTCCGATAAGCCCCACTCAACCCCAACGTCAATCCATATCCCAACGGCAATAAATACGCCACCCGCCCCGCCGTGTAACTATAAATCCCCGCCGCCAACCACACCCCCGCCACCACTGGCTTACGTCGTATATACCACGCCGCCAACACCATGCACAACGGCAATAATATCGGCCGCAACCCAATCCGACTAAAAACCACTGGCCACCAACTCACCGCTAACAACACCCCCGTCACCAAACTAACCCCCTCACCAAACGCCCGCCGCGCCCACCCCATCGTCACCGCCACCAATAACAACCCTATAAAGACCGATGGCAATCGCACCGCCAAATAATTATCGCCCCACAACACCGCCCACGGCGCCGCCAAATAATGGTACAACGGCTCGTGCCCAAACCCCTCCCTAAAAAACAAAGCGTGCCGCCCCTGCCTGATAAACATCGCAATGTCCGCATTAAGCGTCTCATCACGTACCAAGCCGGGCGGCACATCTTGTAAAGCGTAGAGGCGGGCAAACCCAGCCACCAACAAAACGAACAATGCGCTCGCTCTGTATGTCAGCCTCGGCCATTCCACCTCACGCCTTACCTTCATAACAACAATCGACTACTCTTCTAAGGCAATCACTTCCACCCAGTCGTAGACCGCTTCCAAACCGGTGTACTCATCCGTCGAGGACCAGAACCCAAAGTAACGATTATTAATGAAATACGGGTCAAACGATTGACCCACCATGTTACCATTGGCGAAAATGTAGATGTCACCACTCGGCCACACCTCAATCGCCCACTCTTGATCCGTCTCCGATGGCGAGTTCACCTGCACATTCGTCACGCTGATTAAATCTGCACCACGACCCGCATTACCCGCGTCGTAATCATGATAATCAATCCGTTTCAACTGCATCTTCAACGTCGATTGCGCCCCACTCCAAATGTTCAACAACCGATAATATTGGTTGAAACAGCTCGTGTACTCACTGTTAGGACATTGTGTCCCGTCCCAATCGGCCCCAAACACAAACCCGTACGTGTGCAAATTGTCCACACCTTCTAAACGAACCCGTGATTTAATCCGATACGGTGGTTCTGGCAACTCTTTCATGCTCGACGCAATTTGATAATCCCAACGACTATCCATCTCTAACACCAAAGTGCTATCATTACGATAATAAACTTGGTTGTCAACATCATCCGTATCCTGACGGCGAATCGCCCAACCACTGTTAGCGTTATCAAACGTATCAAAATAATCACCCGTCGTCATCGCCACATTCGACCACGGCCCTTCACCAAAATCACCCACAGCCCGTACCCGATAGTAGAATACGTTTTGCCAACTAGCCGCTGGCGCCCGTAACGAGGAGGTTCCGGCTACATCAATCGTCGTCGCCCCATCAAAATTGGACGAATTCGACTCTTGTAATTGGAAGCCAGTCGTTTGCGACGGGGCTGGATTGTTCCAATAAACGGTCCAGCTATTCCCTTCATCGCTTCGTGGATTGTCAATCGATGTAATCGTTGGCATTGGTACCGGTACATACACAATCGGTAACATCACCGAGGTTGAGGCCGAGGTCACAACTTCTGTGGCCGCCATGCGCATAATCTCGGTATTGACACCTTCTGTCCCTGTAATATACACCGTATTCGTAATCCACGTCCCCGAGGTCAACGTATCCGTCAACATCGCTTGGAATGTCACGTGGATTTCATCACCTGAATCGATAAAGTCAGTCCAGGTAATAACACCATTCATCTCACCCATACCAATGGGTTCTTCACTTGCACTCAAACTCCCAGGCACATAATGCGTCCCTTCGGGCAAACTGTCGGTCAAACTAGCAATGGTGAAATCATCACCACTGTTGCTAATCACAATCGTATAACGTAAGGTGGTCCCCGGCACCGCTATCTCGCGATCTACCATTTTGTAAGAACTGCCTAAATCCGGGGGTAAAACCCGCTCATTAGCCGCCATCAACTGGCTGGTAACCAACAGCGCCACCAACGCCAACCCCATGCTTAATAATAAAGCAATCTGTCTTTTCACTTGCGAACGTACATTCATATAAGTATCTCCTATGAAAAATATATTTCCTCTGATAATAAATTACCCCATTCGTTTCTCACTATCCATCACCACATCTCTGCATTTGACCTCAAGCAACGATAAGGCATTGTCCAGCCATCATTAACTGTTAGCATCACTGTTTTCACACCATGATGCTAACAACTACTTCACTTCTAAACGCTTTGCCTTTATGTTTAAACCAATGGGAGCTAATTTTTGTTAACAAATTCAGTTTGGTACTTTGCGCACCAACCTATGATCATACCTCCCCCGCGCCTTTACGTCAAAAAGCGTAAGAAAAACGTTAGCCAATCGTCGTTTTCAACGTCACGCCCAACTCGGCCAACCTCGCCTCCACCTCTTTCAAATCCCCCTCCGCCACCGTCGCCAGCGCCCGCTCACCAGCCTCAAACCGCGCCAACAACGCCCCCAATATCTCATCCACCATCAACTCCGCCAACGTCTCCTGATCTTGAAAACTTAACAAAATCGGCCGATCCACCGTCACCGGCCCGTAATAATTCCCCCACGCCTTCACTTTCTGAATCAATTTGGCCGCTAATGGCTGTCGACTCAACTGCCCCAACTCGTCTAATAGCTTCTCAACTTTACGTCGACTGTTACCAATTTTGGCTACTTTATCCGCTTGGAGTCGCCAACGGCCGTTTCCCTCCGCCGTCGCCACCGCCGCCACCCGGCTTTCCGCATACAAATGCGGCACCGCATGCACCATCTCAACCACCCCCTCCTCATCAATCACCATACAATTATCCGCCGACTCCGCATTCAACCCCCCCACCGCTGGCATCTGCCCCGCCGCCAACAACGCGCCTAACATCTCCTCATACTGCTCCTTCGGCACCAACCCCACCTTAGGCGTCACCATCACATCCCCCTCTACCTCGGCCATCAACGCCGCCAACACCCCCTCATCCGTCGTTTGCACCACCGTCACCCCCTGATAAAACACAATCCGCTCCTGCTGCCCTTGCCACTCCCGCAATGACCGCCGCACATTCTGCGGCATCGGCAACCCACTCACCTCTTCCACAAAACTGATAATCGCCGGCACATCATACCCATACTGCTGCGCCTGATAAACCGACTCTTTCGTCAACTGATACTCAAACACCGCTTCATCCGCCTTCTGCCGCTCCGCCATCCCATCTAACTGCGCCAAAATCTTTAACGACACCGGCCCCATCGCCAAAATCTGGAAGTTAGGCTGGACAATCACTTGCCCCTCATCCATCTCCCACGCCGCATCCCCTAACACCGCCCCCCCTAACGGTGTCAAACGCACCGCCGAAAAAAGCGCCTCAGGCTCCCCTTTCCCCCCTAATTCCACCATCCCTGCCCACGTCAACTCTATCAACACCTTAATAACAAACATCTCTTC
Organism: Anaerolineae bacterium; assembly: GCA_035459145.1. GTDB lineage: Bacteria > Chloroflexota > Anaerolineae > Promineifilales > Promineifilaceae > DATHYN01. The sequence continues at coordinate 3,965 of DATHYN010000383.1, forward strand.
AATTTCGGCTAGCTCCGCCAAAATATAATTCCGTTGATAATTGTTAAAATGATATCCTTGCTCTCCATTCTTAATCTGCTCGTAATTCTTAATCAAAAAGTTTGGCTCCATCTCCTCCACACCCTCATAAACCGCATCACGATCTAACCACACCCCAACCTCATGCTGTTTTAAATAATTAATAACAGCTTGCGCCCCCCAATCCTCTTGAAATTGAACCCAATAATAATTGCCTTCATTCGCCTCCATAGTCGGTCCCCATCCCTGCGCTAAATATGAACGCCACAATGCAACCGTTGTCTGCCCCCAAAACGCATTGCTTGCCTTTTCATTAATAACTAAATGGGTGCCCGCTACCTCAATCAAACCAAGGCGGGTCAACTGCTGGCGCAATTTGTAAAGATAGTCAGCCTCTTCCTCTTTGCGCACCCGATTAATATCAGCCACCTCGCCCAACATAATCTCCGCCAACCCCTTCATATCCCGCTTCCCAACCCCACCCGCTTTCAACAACTTAACACTATTTTGACGCACATAATCCCAATATAAATACAAATCACGTAAAAACTGATTCGCATTGCCCCCTCTTTTCCAATCAGGCTTCCAATTAGCTAACACGGCCGGCGCCGGCGCCGGCGCCGGCAAATGCTGATTCACAAAATCTGGCACAAACACATGCAATTCCGGTTGGTACATTAACTTATAACTAGCACCTTCTGCTTCCCCAAACACCAACCCTTCAAACGTTAACCGCCCCAACACATCCTCAAATACCAACGAATCCTGTCGCTTTAAATCGACCACATGCTCCACAAAACCATTATACGTCCGCCCACTCACCCACCTATCCTCGTTCCCATCAACCCACTCCCGCAACAACATCTCCCGCTTCAATCGTGGCGTCCGCTGTCCCGTCTCGCCAAACTCACGCAAACGATCAAAAATACGCCGCTCATCATCTGTCAACCGCGCGTACCGCGCGCGCACCCCCTCGGCCGTAAACCCCTCCTCCGCCAACAACCGTATCATATCCTTCTTCAATAACTTCTTATCCCCCGCCGACACCTTAAAATGAGCCACCATCGCTCGCAACACATCACTATGATACGTATCCAATAACGCTTCAACCGTCCACTTTTTCTTACTCATCTGTCACCTGCCCTACTAACTTCGGTTGATAACCCGCCCCCTCTAACTCCGCAATCAACCCCGCCACCACCTGTTTCGATACCACCACCACTTGCGGCGATAACGATAACATCACCTTCTCCTCCAAACTCGTCACCGCTCCCATCTCCTGTCGCGCATAACTATCACTAAACCGAATCACCGTCACATCCTTATACAATCGCACCTGCCCATAATTCGCCCACCACCCCCTTAATTTCTCCGGAATACTCCCCGTAAATGCCGTTTTTACTACTTTTTCCCAATCCGCCTCAAGCTGGGCCAACGTCACCCCCTGCTCAAAACTCTGCCATACAGTCGCCGCATCAACTACATACACCAACTCCTGTACCGTCGCCTTCTCTAATTGTGCTATCTTAGCCACAAACGGCCGCGCCAACGCCACCATCCCCGCCGTTATCCGTATCTTCTCCTCACCTACAACCACTTCCCCCTTCAACTCCCCCGCCTCTAACCCCAACGGAGCCGGTAATGGCCACACCTCGGCCTGCTCCCAAAAAATCGTCTTCAACCCCTGCACACAAAATCCTTCCAACTCCCCCGCCTCATCAACCACAATGTCCGTTACCCCTAACCAATGCAACGGCCCCATAATCAAACTCTGAACAAACGCCCCCTGTACCGTCTCCCAATCCACTTCATCAGTCGCTGTCTCAAATAAATATCCGGCCTCACCAACCACAAAGATATCGGGCAAATACCGATTCATCCCCCCACGCCAATCCTGCCCCAACTCCGGCCATAATACCCAAAACAATGGCCGAATATCATCCCATGCCACCCAACTCTTCTCCGGCAAACAGCTCAACACATGCAATACCATCCGCCGCGCCATATAAAGCGTTCGTTTCCATATATCTTTCGCTTTATAATGCCCATAAACTTGACGATATAATTTCAACGTTTTATTCTCACGTAACCACCCCCACCACGCAAACTCATCATCACGCAACCACAATGTTCGCAAGCAAAAGGCCCACTGCTTCTCTAAACTCATCTCCCAAAAAGGTAAACAAGATTTTGACCATAATTTGACTGGCGTCCCCGGACAAACTAAATCCATCATCTTCAATACCGAATAAATGAAATCCATCTCTTGCGTCGTCTCCACCACCCCTGCTAATAAATCCATCCCCTCTGGGGCAATCTTAGGCGGCGCCATCGGTATCTCTAACACCAGCCCACTCGATACATACGCTAATTCATTCTCCTCGGCCAGCGCCATCACCTCCGCCACCGAATAGGGCCACCCCTCCAAAAATGAATAATCCTTCTCCTCCACCCACCGTGGCAACAACTCCCCTAATGGCACCACCTCTTTCTCCATAATCTGCATCACCTGCTGTAATTTATGCAGCCACCGATGCGGATCCCCACGCTGAACCTCACCCTTAAAATCAGCTACATTAGCCACTGGTATTAAATGACTCAACGGCGCTGGCAAGGCCTGCTTTACAAATGACGGTACCACCGCCAAACTGCTCCCGATATAATCCCAATGCCCCGCTAACAGTAACAACCCTTTCTGCTCTAACTCCCCTACACTCTTCCGCCACTGTCTGGGCGCCGACCCCGTCAAAGCCACATTCTGTAACTCATCTAACAAGCGCCACTCCCCTCGGCCATAATCCCCAATCAACGCCAAAATCTGCCACAATACCTTATCCTTCTCCCCTAACATCTGCCAACTCCGATTCAACCCCGCTAAATCCGTCGACCACTGCGCATAAACCTGCTCTAATAACTCCTCCTTACGCGCCCCACTTAACACCCACCCCGCCCGCTTCGCCCACTGCCGCAAATCATCCACCCGCAAATCTTTCAACCCCACCTGTAAAAAATCAACATACTCCGCCCATATATCCGCAAAAGAGTAATCAAGCCATAACGGCTCTCGCGCCGGCTCATGACTCGCCGCCTGCTTCGCCGCCAAAATAGCCGCCGTCCCCGTCGGCGTCACCTCCTCCACCTTCGACGGATACCGATACCAATATTGCCACAACGCCGCCACATGCGCGCACAACGCCCTATCAGCACAATCACACCGATACTTCATCGCCCCATCTTCTAACTCAATCATCACCGTGTACAACGACTTATCATACACCCGCCCCGCTAACCGATCCCCTTGCCGAATCGGCGTCCGTACCGCCTCCAATAATCGAAACCCAGACCGCCAAACCTCTCCCTTAAACAACCCTTGCGCCGTCCGCTCGGCCAAATCATCTAAAAAACTCATCATCCTCTACCCTTCTGCTGTTGGCAATACCGCCGGCTTATATGCTGCTACCTCATCTTCATACAAAATCGTATACTGATACCCCTGCTCCGTCAAAAACAGTTGCCGATTCGCGCTAAACGTCTGATCCACCGTATCTTTCGTCACCAATGTGTAAAAATGCGCCATCTGGTCTTCATACGGCCGCAATAACCGCCCCAACCTCTGCGCCTCCTCTTGCCGACTCCCAAATGTACCACTAATCTGTATCATCACATTCGCATTCGGTAAATCAACCGCAAAATTTCCCACCTTCGACACAATTAACTGCTTAATCTCCCCCATCTTGAACTTCTCAAACAACTCCCGCCGCTTGCGCACCGGCGTCTTCCCCGTAATCAACGGATAATCAAACCGCTCGGCCACCTTCTCCAACTGATCCAAATACATCCCAATAATAATCACTTGATCCTGCTCATGCTTGGCCAACAATTGGGCCAAAACCACATATTTCTGCGGATTCTCCGCCGCAATCCGATACTTGTTCTTATCCGGCGCCGTCGCATACGTCACCCGCTCACCATCTAACAATGGAATCCGCACCTCCACCACATCCGCCGTCGCAATCCACCCCTGCTTCTCCAAATCTTTCCACGGTACATCATACTTCTTCGGCCCAATCAACGAGAAAACATCCTCTTCTAACCCATCTTCACGCACCAACGTCGCCGTCAACCCCAACCGCCGCCGCGCTTGCAACTCCGCCGTAATACTAAACACCGGTGCCGGTAACAAATGGACCTCATCATAAATGATCAACCCCCAATTACGCTCATTAAACACCTGAAAATGTGGATACTGATCCAACTGCGGTATCTGTTTCTTCTTCATCCCCCGTTTCCGATATGTCATCGTCTGATACGTCGAAATCGTCACCGGCCGCACCTCTTTCCGTTGCCCCGAATACTCCCCAATCTCTTCCTCCGTCAACGACGTCTTATCCAGCAACTCATCAATCCATTGCCGAACCGATACCGTATTAGGCGTTAAAATCAATGTGCTACATTGCATCTGATTCATCACCGATAACCCCACAATCGTCTTCCCCGCCCCACACGGCAACACAATCACCCCCGACCCACCATGCGCCGCCCCACCCGCATAAAACACCTCGCCCGCCTCGGCCTGATAATCCCGCAACTGAAACTCTTTCCCCCGCTCCGTCTCCTCCATCAACGAAAATTCCAACGCATCCCCCGTCACATACCCCGCCAAATCCGCCGCCGGATACCCAATCACCACCAACGCCTGCTTAATATGCCCCCGCCGCCCCGCTTCCACCACCAATGTCTGACTATCTACCTGCTCAATAATATATGGCTTCAACGACTTATGCCGTTGCAACTCCATAATCAACGGCTCATCCTCCGAAGTTAACACCAACGTCTCACCCCGCATCTCTAACTTCACCCGCCCATACCGCTCCATATACTCCCGAATATCAACCGCCACATTACTCGGCACCGGATACTTGCTATACTGCTCCAGCCCCGCCAACACTGCCTCGGCCGTCATCCCCGTCGCCGCCGCATTCCATAACGATAATGGCGATACCCGATACGTATGCACATACTCCGGACTCTTCTCCAACTCTGCAAACCGCGCCAAAATATCACGCGCCGCTTGATAAAATGGATTGTCAACTTCCAATAAAACAGTTTTGTCCCCTTGCACAATTATCGGGTTTTGGGCATTGTAACTCATACACTATTCCTTAATTCTCATTAAATGAAAAACCAACTATCTATTATGCGTCGTTTTCGCTCAAAAACCAAAAGAGACTTTTTGTGGACAGTAAAAGCCCATCTTGTTTTACAATAAAAATTAATGAGACAACTGTTTATCAGAACTAACCTGAGTTCGACAATTCCCCCCCTCCCTCAACGTCATTTCGAACGCAGTTTAATCCGTCCCACCCTCGACAAGTCTCACTCCTAAATTAAGGATTGAACGAAGTTGAGAAATCTACCCTAACAATACAGTAACCAACTCATCCAAAGGTTTAATTCATTATCGAACTCAAGTTACTACATACAAATCGGACTAAAACAACCATGACACAAATAACCCTTCATAAAAAACATCATATCACCCTCATCGCCCTCTTCTTCACCCTCTTCTTCACCCAACTGCCCGCCCTCGCTGCCCCCAACCACCTCCCCCAAGAACTGCCCACCCCGATGGCTGGCCTAACCACCCCTGTCGCCAGCCCGTCCACCACTGTCGATGACGATTACACCACGGCCCAAGCTATCCCCCTCGCCATCACCCACCCCATCAGCGGGCTCCTCCACAATGATACCCCCAATACTGTTGGCCGTTACCACGCCCAACTCGCCACCCTCCCTACCACCGGCACCCTCACCCTACAAAATTGGGGCCAATCGACAGCCGTTGCCCCCGCACAACACGACAATCACAACGCCCCTCTCACCACCATCAACGGCTATCCCGCTCTCGCCTATGCCCACAACAACACCCTCTTCTACCAGACCGCCCTCGATACCTACGGCCAAACCTGGTCCCCACCCGTTACCGTCACCGCCAATACCAGCATCAATCACATCACCCTCGCCAGCGTTAACAATATGCCCGTTATCATCTACAAAAACAGCGCCACCCTCTACTATATCTCCGCCCAAACCATCACTGGCTCTAACTGGAATACCCCTGTAACCATTAACATCCCCAGCGATGCTTTCGGTTTCAACCTAACCACAGTGGCAGCGATTCCCGCTATTAGCTACCAAACTAACTCAACTTTATACTACCAATCAGCGACCGATATCAATGGCAGTAGCTGGCTCACTCCCACCATCATCACCACCAACACCAACCTACAACCCCACGCCCTTATCACCATCGATAACCGCCCCGCCCTCACCTACTACCACGCTGATACCCAAACCATTCGCTACCAACAAGCATTAACCAGCAATGGGGATAGTTGGGACACCCCTGTCACTATCGCTTCTGGCCTTTTGGGCAACTCCCTCGCCGTCATGACCCTCATCAACAACCAACCCGCTATCGCTTATAGCACCATCCAACCCGATACCAGCCACCACATTTACTTCTCCCACCGTACCAATACCAATAGCTGGTCCTCCCCCCAATTCCTCACCACCACCGGTTACCACCTCACCCCCATTAGCCTACAATTACAAGAAATTAAAGGCAAACCGTATCTCGCCTTCTCCCAATTGTATGACAAATATACCTCCGAAATCACGACACAGCTTATCTATGCCACAACCAATGATTACTCGACTTGGCACCAAGAAACGGCCGTTCCCTCCACCAGTTACCTCCTCGGCCTCCTCAACAATAACAACGAACCATTCATCGCCTACTGGGCCAACCAAACCATCCACACCACCCACCACAATTGGGACGGCACCTTCACCTACACCCCCGCCCCCAACTTCAACGGCCCCATCACCTTCACCTACACCATCCAAGACAACCCTTGGGCCACCCCCCTCACCGCCACCGCCACCATCCACATCTCCCCCGATAACGCCCCCCAAGCCCAACCCGACCATTACTATCTCCAAACCAATACCCCGATGACGCTCTCCCTCCCCACCGCCGCTCCCCTCGGCAACGACCATGACGAAAATCCCACCCAACTCACCGCCAATCTCGTCACCTCCGTCAACACCGGCACCCTCACCACCAACCAAACCGCCACCCTCATCACCTCCCTCCCGACCTCCCTCCAAACCAACCTCCAAGCCGATGGCGGCTTTATCTGGCCCACCATCCAATCGGTCCAAGGCCACCCCGCCATCGTCGCCACCACCAGCACCGGCATCATCTACAGTCGCGCCCTCGACCCCCAAGGAACCAACTGGTCTACCCCCTCCCTCATCAGTTCCGCCACCGGTTTCGTCGCTTTCGATATCGTTGATGGTCACCCCACCATCGTTTTTAATGATGGCAACACCCTCCACTACAGCCGCGCCCTCGACAATACCGGTACCAACTGGCCCCTCACCCCCGCCACCATCACCCCCATCACCGATTTCGGCTTCGGCTTTGCCGTCATCAATGACCGTCCCGCCGTCAGCTACAGCCATATGAGCAATATCTACTTCGCCCACGCCACCGATGCCACCGGCACCAGCTGGACCACCCAACTCGCCGCCACTACCAACTTTGGCGGCGACCGGCTCAGCCTAACCCTTATCAATGACCTACCCGCCATCGCTTACTTTGATTTTTATCAAAACACAATTGTCTACACCTCCGCCACCAATGCCACCGGCTCAGCCTGGTCATCCCCCGTCAATGTCGTCAACACCAACGGCTTCATCGGCCCCTTCTCCCTCGCCAACATTAACGACCATCCCGCCATCGCCTACGACATTGCCAATCCCGACTACCAACCCGGCATCATCGTTCAATACGTTCGTGCCCTCGACTCGGCCGGCCAACATTGGCCCGTCCCCCAAACCATCGCCTCTGACAGCCTGATGCCCCGCTTAACCACCCACGACGGTCTCCCCGCCATCGCTTACACCCACACAGACGGTGACGACCTCCAACCACGCTACCAACTCGGCCGCGACGCCGCCGGCACCCACTGGGGCCCCGCCAATCGCCTCGGCCAAGCCCAATCCACTTGGGCCCAAGACCTCCTCCCCAGCAACCTCCTCACCGACGACCAAGGCCAACTCTGGTACGCTTACCAAACCAGTGATGAGTTGCGCTTCGGCTCGGCCGAGGCTTGGGACGGCACCTTCACCTACACCCCACCCCTCAACTACACCGGCCCCGTCAATTTCACCTACCAAGCCCAAGATGAATACCATAAACGAGCCGCTACCACCACTGTTACCCTCACCATCACTTCCACCCTCCCCACCATCACCCCCACCGCCCACATCTCCCTCACCAACAACACCCCCACCCTCCACTGGACCACACACGATACCGCCTGCACCTACAACATCCACCACAACACCACCCCCTACTTCACCCCCACCCCCGCCACCTACCTCACCACCGGCCTCCACAACACCACCGCCCAAGCCCCCCTCCCCACCACCTCCCCCACCTTCTTCTACCTCCAAGCCCTCGACTGCGTCCAAAACAGCACCCTCT
>DATHYN010000384.1:0-10765 GCA_035459145.1 Anaerolineae bacterium
CAACAAAACGATTACCTCGGCTGGATCAACCGCGCCAAACGCCCCGCCACCAAACAAAAACGACTCAACCAAATGCTCGATGAACTCGAACAAGGTGGCGTCTACATGAAAATGGATCACCCCCCCTCAAAAAAACCCTAAGGCCAACCCACCTCCGCCACCACCGCCAAATGATCTGTCGCCAACCCACCCGTCACCCACCCCGCTAACACCCGCACATCCGCCGTCACCCACACATAATCAATCTGATACACCCCTTCCACCGTCGAATACGTCTTTCGCTCGGCCGCCCCCACCACCGCCAACGCCTCCTGCCACCCCGCCTCCCGTAACATCTCCATCTCCACCGACTCTGGCTTAGCATTCATATCCCCCAATAATAACGCCGGCCGACTCCCATCATATTTCGCCAACAACGCCGCCGTCTGCTCTTGCCGAATCGCCGTCGCCCACTCCGGATCGTAATAATGCGTCCCCAACAAATGCCACACCGTCTCCCCCTTGGTTACGACCACCTCCATCACCCCCCGATCAATCGGCAAATCATCCGGCGGCAACGCCCATTGCCGCACCAACTTCATCGGCAACCGGCTCAAGACCGCATTCCCCCACGCCGGCCCCGTCGTCGGCCCAAACGCCGCTTCCATCCCCAATCGCTCCCCTAACCAATACAACATATCCCCCCCACCCATCACAATCCACCCTTTATGAATCTCCTGAAAAACCACCACTTCCGCCCCCGCTATCATAATCGTCTCCGCCAACTCCTCCCAATCCATATGCCCCAATGGGCTTAACCCATTATGCACATTGTAACTCATCACCCGCAACCGATTAGCCGCCACCGCTTCCACCCAAATCGGCTCCGGTAACTGCTCCCACCACCAACCAATCACCACCAACAATAGCAAAAAGACAACAACTATCACCAAACTCCCATCCACCCAAAAATGAAAATCAATCTCGGCCAGCCCCACACTCGCCCCTCGGCTCCCCGCCAACAACAACACCCCCGCCACCACCGACCACACCCCACCCGGTATCGGCCACGGCCGCTCATGCTGATTATATTGTACATACGTCAACGCCACCCCCGCCCCCAACAACAACCAACTAAACAGATACCACCCCGCCAAACCCACACCCTCGGCCGCTGTCCCCCACAAACTATTCGCTAATAACAACAACCCGGCACAACTACCACCCACCGACCGACCAATCGCGCCCCACTTGCGCCAACCAGCCACCTGCAACCCCAACACACCTAAAAACAAAACCGCTCCCGCCAACCACACCACCCCACCCCACCATGGCCGCAACAACACCACCACCCCCATCACCAACGCCAGCCCCTGACCCAACAATAACATTCCCCACGCCCATGGAAACGACCACCCCGTTTGACTCGTCAATTCCGCCGGATTCCCCCACCATAACAAATACAGATACAAAAACGGCCCCCACGCCAAACTCCCCCATACCACCGCTTCCCGCTGTACAAATAACAACGTTGGATTAAAAAACCAATAAACCGTCGACACCAAACTCAACCCCACCAAAAACGTTCCGATACCAACTTTCAACGCCCCCCTTCTTTGCCACCCCAAATCATAACCACGCACAATACCATGCACCACCGTATCTAAAAATATCCCCCCCAACGCCCCCAAGCCAAACAAACCAACATTCACCACCGACTGCCCCATCTCCCCTCCATACACACTTACAAACCAACTAAACAACCATACCCCCACCGACGTCGCCACCAAATCATACCGTCCATCCCCCCACCATCCCCAAAAACTTCCCCCTAAAATCAAACCCATCCCCCCCACACAGATAACCATCAATTCCACCATCGCCCGCCCACTATCCATCATCATCACCCAACCCGTCCCCCCACCACCCGCCACCAACATAATCCCCAACAATGTGCCTAAAACCACTGCTACCGGTTGCCGCCAACGCTCATTGACTACCCCAAAAATCAAGGCAAATAACCGCCGCACCATCTGCAACCCTAACCAAAAAGCCAGCAATGGAAACAGGACACTATTCAGGACAAACATCGCCTCACTCCTCCTCGGCCGCAATCTTATCCAAATACGATTGCGCATCTAAATCCCGGGGATAACTCGCCACCGCCCGCTCAAACCACGGCTTAGCCGCCACCTTATCTTTCTTATACAAATAGTAAATCAACCCAATATTATAGGCCACACTCGGCGCCTCCGAATCTAACGCCAACGCCTGCTCAAACGCCGCAATCGCCCGATCCTGCATCGGCTCATCCGACAAAACCGGATTGCCCAAATAGGCCGCTCCCAAATTCGTCCAAATCATCGCATTATCCGGCAACTGCTCACTCAACGCCTCCAACAAAGGTACCGCCTTCGAAAACTTCTTGTTCAAAATATACGCCCCACTCAAATTAAGGCTGGCATCAATATCATCCGGTCGCAAATCATACGCCTTCTGCAAAAATTGGAGCGCATCCTGATACTTCCCCTGTTGCAAAAACCCCGTCCCATGCCGCAACAGCTCCCGAAACGCTTTATCATCATTTTCTTGACTCATCATCTTCTTTCACCTTATCTAATATCAAAATACTCTTTAAGTTAACTGTACCGCGATTTACCAAAGGGCGTGTTTCATCTCAATAAAATAGTACACACCCTTTACCAAATCGCCAACCTTCCAACCAAACACCCCTTCTCCACTCACCAACTACAAAAAATCTGTCAAATCCCCAAAATCCGCGTCAAAACCCACCAAACCTCATCAAACCACCCCCTAACCTCCAACCAAACCACCCTTTACCAAATCACCCGCCTTCCAACCAAACACCCTTCCGCTACTCACTAACATCAAAAAAATCTGTCAAATCCCCAAAATCCGCGTCAAAACCCACCAAACCTCATCAAACCAACCCCTACCTCCAACAAAAACAACCCTTTACCAAATCACCCGCCGTCCAACTAAACACCCTTCCTCATACTCACCCACTCAAAAAACAAAGTTTCACCCTCTATTATATTACCCCAGAACGGCCGTTTCCAAAACCTCCTCCCCCTCTCCCTCAGCCTCATCCCCACCCTCTTCAACCCCCATCTCCGGCCACACCAACAACCCACTCAATCCCCCTCCCAAAAACAACAATATAAACCAAATTCCATACCGCCCCCAGAATCTCTGCCACCACGGCCGCGGATACAAACTCTGCAACCAAGCCTCCTCCAACTGAGCCAACGTCAACCCCAAACTCCGCCGCACCGCCGTGTCACAATTCGCCCCATCCGCCCACGCCAATACCATCTCCCCAATCTTTTGCCGCCCATACTCCCGCTCAATAAACGCCAACAACGACCGACTCTGCCCATACGCCAATACCACCTCCTCCGTCGCTACCGGCAACCGCGCACACAATCCCGCCAACGGCAACGTCTCCCGCCGCGCCACCGCCTCGGCCAACGCCCGCTCATACCCCGGCGCCCCCCCCGCCTCGGCCAAACTCGCCACCCCCTCATCAAACCAGCGCGGCACATTCCGAAACCCAATCCCCGCCGCCTCATAAATAAACAGATGCGCCATCTCATGCGGAATACTCCGCTGCAAATCAGCCAACGCCGTCCGTGGATTCACCGCCGTTACCATAATCACCCCCAACTCCGGCGCCGCATGACCCCCCACCCAATCACGCCCCGTCAACCGCAACGCCGCCCGTAAATCACTGCTACTCGGATAAATGTAAATGCGCAACGGCCGTTTCGCCTCCCCCGGCACCAACCCCGCTAACTCCGCCTCCGCCTGCTCAGCCACATCCAACGCCCACTGCCCAATCGCCGCCTCATCCCCCGTCCAATACGCCGTCATCCCCCCCCGACTTGTCATCTGCCACGCAAACTGATCATCATCATACGCCAACGTCTGCGCCACACTCTCATACCCACTCCCATCCGCATAATGCACATACCACCAATAACGCACCGTCGCAAACGGGGCCAAGGGCAACGCAATCCGATCAGGACTGGCCGCGCTAATATCGATCTGATGATTGACTGAAATTGTTTGGCCGGGGGTGAGGGGAACGGCCGTTGCGTACGTATTCGGCAACGTCGCCGCCCCGATAAACAAAGTCACCCCCTCAATCCGCTTTTGCCCCTCCACCTCTAACCAAAACGTCAACGACTGCCCAAACGCATACGTCCCCCCACTCTCTACCCGCACCGGCACCGTCGACACCACCGGCTCACTCTGTGCCCCAGGCATCCCCCATACCGGCGTCACCCCACCCCCCATAACCAACCAGATCACAACCAAACCCAAAACCAACCGCCAATTACCTGTTTTATACATTTAAATTAATCGCACTCCCCGATTCATACCGACGTAATCCACGATAAAAGATAATCGTGGCCAAACCCATAAAAACCAACGCCGCCCCCGCCAAACCTAACAACAACAACCCATCCCGCTCCTGAATCACCGCCACCGGCACCGCCCCCACAAATGCCGCCGGTAACAACGTATACAAAATCAACCGCGTCCCCCCCGAAAACAACGTGTTCGGATACAACGCAAACGTCAACGTCGCATTAAACGCCTGCGCACTCACATTCTGCGCATTCCCCATAAAAAAAGCCAACGACCCCACAATAATCCCAAATGACACAAACAAACTTGCCGCTAACATCGTCACCACCACAAACAAAAGCAAATCAACCGGATGCCATAAACCCGTAAACAAAAACAACACACTCCCAAAAATCAAATCCCCCATCGCCGATGCCTGCAACCGTGAAAAAATAATATGGGGCAACAACGCCCTCGGCAACACCAAATAATAATCCAACCGCCCCTGCGCAATCAAATACGACAAATTAAAACTAATATTCCCCGCTAACGTCAACCCAATCCCATACGATACCGCCACCACCGCAAACAATAACAATATATCCGCCCCCTCATACCCCCGCACCGTCCCAAACTGCTCAAAAAAAATCAACCAAAACAACAAATAAATCCCATTATTAATGAACATCCCCACTACTTGCGTCAAAAAACTAGCCCGATAAGCCATCGCCGACGATAAATTAATTCCTAACAACGTGCCGATAAAACGTATCTCTTCTCGCAACCGTGCCATCATCACCCTCCATTAATTGCCAACCTCTCCGCCGCCCACCGATACTGCCACCATAACACCAAACCTACCACCACCAACCAAATCAACTGCCGCCCCCCTAATTGTACCCAATCTGTCCAATTAAACGCCACAAACAACCGCGCCGGTGCATACGTCGTCAAACTAAACGGTAAATTACGCGCAATCGTCTGCAACACCCCCGGCAAAAAATCAACCGGAATCAACAACCCACCCAAAATAAACACCAATTTCTGATAAATAAGATGCAACGAGTTCGTATCTTCAATAATAAATGCCATTAATCCGATAATACTCAAAAAGAAAAAGTTCAATAGCAACGCCTGCGCCACAATCAGCAACCACGGCAACAGATAAACTAAATTAAATGGCGGCAACCCCACATAATACAACACCAACGGACTCCCAAACAGAAAAATCAGCCCCATCCGCATCAAACTATCCCCCAACCCATAGAAAAAATGATACGCTAAATAGTTGTACGGTCGTACCAACGTATAAGCGATCGACCCATCCTTAACCTCCTCCGAAATCCGTTGATCCGGCCGCATCTTCCCCATCTCCATCACCTCGGCCCACAAAAAATACCAAATCGTCGCCCCAAAACTCAACCCCGCCATCTCCGCCGTCCCCCGCGTTTCATACGCCCACCCCCACAACTGCACAAAAATAAACATAAACAGCCACACCACCACCGCCCGACTCAACGTATCCCCCACATACGCCAACTGGTTCTGAAAATTCGCTCCCGTAATCGCCCCATACTTCGCCCCCACCAACCGCCATTGCCGACCTTTCATCACACACCTCCAACATCTTACAGATGCTACCATTTTTATACCCCCCCCAAAAAAAACCTTCCCGACCGAAGTTTTGGCCGTCTTCACCACTCAAAAAACACCCTCACTAAAGGCCAAAACGTAAACATCTTACAGATGCTACCCGTTTTATCCCCCCCAGAAAAACCCTTCCCGACCGAAGTTTTGGCCGTCTTCACCACTCAAAAAACACCCTCATTAAAGGCCAAAACGTAGTGGAGGGATCTCCGCACAACCTCCACTCGAAAACAACAACCACCCTAAAATCATAATTTCATTCTCATTTCTCCCACAAATCTACCAACTTTCATACAAACTAACCAAAATTCGTACAAACTAACCAAAAAATGAGCAAATAGTTGGTGAAATTTATCACATCTTGCCAAACAAAATAAATCAGCTATACTATTCCTATCAATCGTTGCGATTGAAACAATTTGTATGACCCCTTACAATCATACCTTAATTAAGTGAATACCGCTCCCTTAACCCACTTTTGGGGGCATTATTCAAGGGTTGTGTCACAGCTACGATGCAATCCTGTCATCGCGAACTTCCCACAACTCGCGAACTAAGAGTCCTTCTGAGCAGAGAGCACGGCCCCGGCCGTGCTCTTCTTCTTTCACCACCCCCTAACCAAACCGTCATTTCGAGCGCAGTTCAATCCGCCTCAGCCCAAAATCCACCCTACTTTCAAAACAAGGATTGAACGAAGTCGAGAAATCTGCCATAATTTCCCCCCTACAAACAAAAACAAAGGCATCCCCCCCTTTACCCAAAATCATCCCACCCCCCCCTCGGCTTCATCTCTCGACACTTCCGCACCAGCAACTCTAACTTCTTATCATATCCCATCTGCATCACTAACCCCCGCATCTTAGCCCGCCGCCCTGCCCCAGGAATATCCGCATACTCAATCCCCAAATCAAAGCACAAATCCCTAAAATCCTCATCACTAAAATTACGCGCCAGCTCCTCCACTAAGGCCGTTTTATTAATCCCCCCTCCATCCCCTCCCCGTTGCCCACCCACATTTTTCTCACCAACCTCGGCCGCCAAAGCCGCCGCCAACCCCTCAAATTCCTGATACAAACCATCCCCCACCGGCACTCGCTCCACCAATATATCCAAAAACAACATCAATCCATTCGCCCCCACCGAATTCTCCCGATTATGCAAAAAACTAATCACCCCATCCACTCGCTCCCCCACATTCCGCCCCTCGGGCAACGATGCCTGCCACATCTTTATCCGGCTATCATCAAACACCTGCCGCAAACTATGATTACTCTCAAATGCGGGGTACTTCATCAAAACCCCCCGCAACAACCGCATAATCCCCCCCGGAATCCCTCCTTTCAACTGAAACCGCTCCGCAAAACGAATCGGCACCAACTCCTCAACATCACTCACCACCATCGGCTCACCATTTCCACCGCTCTGCCCATTATCCCATTGCTCCTTGTTATCTTGTTCAAAACGAAACAATTGTCCGTTATCTACCCGCATAAACAAAACCGGTGTCCCAAAATCAATAGAATCATACCCTTTCGGGCCCAATGCAATCGCTCGTCGACCTTCTTGTGCCGCTTTATCCACAGGCTGACCCTGCGCTAAATGCTCATAGAAATTAACAGCAAAACGCGCCGCTGTACTATTACTCACTTCATACTGCATCGCGACAACCACCGGAATTTGCTGTTGCACAATACGCGAAGCCACCCCCACAAAAGCCTTACTAGCATCTAATTGCCCCCCCTCACACGCCTGCAACATCACCACCCCTGGTCGATGACGATTAAATAGCTCGCTAAAACGTTCTGCACCATACCACATCGCTCCCCCAAACAAATCATCTACCAGCGCAATTTTACCCTCATCTTTCGCCTGACCATGACCAATAAAATGAAAGATATGTGGTTCCTGACGTAAAATATCATCAATTTTCTTTGGCGTCGCTGACAGTACCACAGGCAAAAATTCAATAGTCCCCCCCTCTGCCTCCATCAACTTATCCAAAACAAACTTCACTTTTTCATATTCCACCGATCCCAAATCTGATGGCGCAGCCACCACCAAAGCAATTCGCAACTTTTCCCCTTCTGCTAATATAATTGAATCTGGTTTCCTCCCCACCCGATAACGTGAAAAAACAATATTAGGGGTTGTCCCTAACCACATCGTTCCCTCATTTAAATGGGATGGCAAACGCAAAAACTCCCACGGCCATGCCGCCACCGCCGCTAATTCTCTCTCATCAATCTCCAACTCCAAACGCAATACCTTCTTCTCAGTATGCACCGCTTTCTCATATAAATCTTTGAACCGCGTCCGTACAACATCATCAAACAGCACCTGAAATAACAACTCCCCTAACTTTTTAACCTCAGCTGCACTCAACTCTCCCTGTCGCCCTTTCTCACTCAAAGCCTCAATATCTGTCCCGTACATATCATATCGAAACTTTCCCACCTCTTCCTCTACCCCCCCTTTTAAATCCAGTTTCTCGGCCACTACCCGATTCCGATTCGCAATCCGCACCCGAAACGTATAATATTCTGCCATCTTCAACTCTCCTCTACTCACCACTTTCCCGCGGCAACGTCAACACCCACTTCTCCCCCGCATACAAACCAAACTTCAACGCCGCCTTCTGCTTCAACTTCAACAACCCCAACAACCTGTCCGTCAAATCACGGGCCACATTACGCACACTATTCACCAACCAAGTCATATCCGGCTCGGCCCACGCCTCCGCCTTAAATGCTAATGTCTCCTGCCCCTTCGGCACCTTCAACAATAACGCAAACAACATCGATGTCGTTTGCGTCAACTCCTCGCCCTCAATCCGCCAATACGCCCGTTCATTATCCACCCCATTGGCCACAATCGTAAACCGCCCACCCGTATACTCAAACGGCGCCAACGCTATCTGGGCCTTCGCCTCCTCTCGATTCACAATCCGCCCCGCCACCGATGCCCCCAACCCTTCAACCACAGCCAGATCAACCGGCTCAACTATCCCTTGCCACCCTAACCCCGCCCCAATTCCCAATCCAAACTGACCACCCCAACTCAATACCGGCATCCATGCCTCCTCCGGAAACATCGCCTGCACCACCGCCCCCTGATCATCATCCGGATTCAAATGAAACCGACAAAGCAATTGCCGAAAATGCGCCCCCGGCTTCGGCTTCATATCCACCCGCAACGTCAACGTATAAAAATCCCACAGATCCATCTGCGCCTGCATCTCGGCCGACAACTCAACCCCCTTCGCCGCCAAACTCCCCTTCGTCACCGCCTGCAACCGACTCCGCGGATCACCAAAACTAATCTCCGACTTCCACAAATCATCAACCGCACTCGCCTCGGCCGATAACTTCTCCCCACCCGCCAACACCCCAGACCACGTCTTAACCTCTTCAAACAACTCCGCCAAATTCTCATCCGCTTCCGCCCCCGCCTCCGTCCAATCCATCTCCTCAAATCCCGCCCCATTCCCACTCATATCATCACTTAGCATATCACCAGACATAACCAAACCCTCCTCTTATAATACCTATCCTAAATAACGACAACAAATCACCCCCTAATAATACCCACTCCTGCCACATTTCACAAACGTACCTCATCTCCCCCCCTCGGCCTCACGCCACTCTCACCCTCCTCCCCGCCCCTGCGCCAGCCTAATGTACCGGCGTGGCATCGTGCGCCTACCCTCACTAAAAACTTCCACACTTCTCTCGCACCATAGCCTGCCCTGAGCTTGTCGAACGGGCCTCGCTCCCCTTAAACTACCTCTCTCATCTCATCCCCTCGGCTTCACGCCCCTCCCCCCTTTTCCACCGCCCCCGTCTCACATCCGTAATGACGCGGCATTGTGCGCCTAACCTCACCCATCCACGCCTAACACCCCTCTCGCACAATGCCGCGTCCCCCATCATCTCCCAACCACCATCTCATCCCCTCGGCCTACCGCCCCTCCTCTCCCCCAGCTCCTCCCCCCGTAATGACGCGGCATCACGCATCTTCCCCCCCCTACAACGGCGTCACCCCCCCATACGGAATCCCCGTCAAATAGGCCACATCCCGCTTCCACGTCGTTAAATCATCCACACAAAAATCAGCCAACCGCTCATGCCCACACGCCCGCGCCAAAACCTGCATCAAATGCACCGTCGCCTCAAAATAGTTCTGCAACTGCTCGGCCGAGCGCCGTACCACCAACCGCGCCCGCAAATGGCCCTTCTGCGTCGCAATCCCCACCGGACAATTGTTCGTGTGACACGCCCGCATCCCCAAACACCCAATCGCCTGCAACGCCGCATTCGCCACCGCCACCCCATCCGCCCCCAACGCCATCGCCTTCACAAAATCAGACTCCGTCCGCAACCCACCCGTAATAATCAACGTCACATCCTTCTGCCCCCGCTTATCCAAATGATGCCGCGCCCGCGCCAACGCCACCATCGTCGGTACCGAAATATTCTGCTTAAACACATTCGGCGCCGCCCCCGTCGCCCCCCCTCGGCCATCCAATATAATATAATCCACCCCCACCGCCAACGCAAAATCAATATCCGCCTCAATATGCTGCGCCGATAACTTAAATCCAATCGGTATCCCCCCCGATATCTCCCGTACCTCCCCTGCTACCCGCCGAAAATCTTCCACCCCTTTCAAATCCGGAAAAGCCGACGGACTAATCGCCGCCTCACCAACCTCTAACCCCCGCACCTCAGCAATCCGTCCCACCACCTTCTCCCCCGGTAAATGTCCC
>DATHYN010000385.1:0-10796 GCA_035459145.1 Anaerolineae bacterium
ACGGTCGCCATGGGTGGGTGGGGTGACAACAGCAAATTGGGGGTTAGTGATGTAGTGAGGGATATTGGTTAAGAGGCCGGGTGTGTCAACAAGGAGGGGGACGTTTTGGGAGGTTTGGTAGGAGCTGTCTTGGAGGTTGAGGAAGGGGGTGCCGGTGTATTCATGGGCGCCACGGTCGCAGTTTGTGCCTTGGGGGCGAGGGGTGCCGGTTTGGTCGGTGGGGAGATGGGGGAGACAGGGAGCGGTGCCGATGGCGGGGCTATTGGTTTGGAGAGGGTAGGTGGGGATGGGGGTAGTAGTAAGGGGGTCAAGAAGGGGGTCGGTATTGGGCAAATCTTGTGGGTGGAAAAGGAAACAGGAGTCGTCATCGCTGATGTTGTAGCCGGCCGAGGTGATATAGCCATCACAATTAACGCCATTGATGGCATAGGCAATGATGGAATGATTGAGCAATAACGCACCATTACCACCCGCATCGATATTGAGATCGTTGTGAGTTATGGTACTACTTTCAAGTACAGCCTCCCCGATCGTAACATCAATACCGATTTGGTTATTGGTAATGGTACTGTTCCCGATGTAAATGTGTTCATCATCATCGGTACGGTTAGAGAGACCTGTTTCATAGTTTTCGATGGTACTATTGGTGATAGTCATATTCTCACGGTTTGCTATGCCGTTAGAGGTTGCGGCACCTATTAGATGGGCATTGTTTAGGGTGAAGCTCCCCCAGTTTCTAATTGCTTCGTTTGTGGTGCTGAATTGTGCATTATTAACATGCATAATGGCGCTATTGTATAGTGCGCGATAATTATATTGATGGAAAGAGACATGATTGAGGGTGAGTGTATCATGATAATGGATAATCGTGCCGCTATTGGTAAAAGAGGTGTGATTAATTGTGCCCGGGCTATACCGCGTTATGAGGAGGGCTCCACTCCCATTATTGTGAAGCGTGCTGTTATTGATGGTCCAAGTTGTGTGGTCAAAGAAGATATCGGCATTTTCATTGAAATTGTCAGCAATGGTAACATTGGAGAGCGTGACGGTGCTATTTAAGGCGTGAAGGGCGCTGCCATTGACAGTGGCTTCGATTTGTCCGTTAATGAGGTGGAGGTTTTCAAGGGTAACGGTGCTATCTTCGATGCGGAAGACACGGCCATTCCCCTCGGCCGAAATCTGAGTCGTATGTAAATCGGGATGAGGGGTTGTCCAGTTGGTGACGGTATAACCACCTTGGAGTGTTAGGGAAGGGATTTCTTTGAGATAAATGGATTGGTGGAGACCGGACTCGAAGAAGGTGCCGGCACAATGGCCAGCAATTTTAATGGTACTGTTGGCTGGGGCTTGATTAAGGGCTTGGTGAACGGCGAAGATGTCAGGGGCGGCGAAAACGGTGGCTCCGTTATCGAAGGTGGCCCAACATTTAGCGATTTGGATATCGAGAGTGACCGTTGCTTGGTCGGTGAGGGCATCCGCGCTTATTTCGTAGACAAAGGTGACGGAACCGGTGAAGTTAGCTGGGGGCGTATAATCAAAACCGCCGTTGGCGTTGAGATTGAGGGTACCTACTGTTGGCGGGGTGATGAGGCTAATGGTCGGCGCGGTGGTATCGAAGGCGGTATCATTGAGGAGAATCCCAGGCGCAGGCATGGTAAAGGTGTTATTGGCGGGGACGTTGTAATGGTCATCGGCGGCGATTAGGAAGGGGGCGTCATTAAATTCGTAGGCGCCAATATCACAGTGGGTGCCTTGGGGGCGGCTAACACCACGTTGGTCGGCGATGATGGTGCCGTTGGCGCAGTTGCCATGTTCGAGGGCGAGGCTGTTGGGGAGGAGAGCGTAGGTATGGGTGGGGCCGCCGTTGTCTTGGAGGGGGCCGAGGAGGGGGTCGGTGTAGGTGATGTCGGTGGGGGTTTGGAAGCTACAGTCGTTGTTGTTGGAGAGGTTGTGGCCGAGGGAGTGGGGGTAAACGGGTGGGTTTTGAGGGGTGTAGCAGTTGTGCTCACTGTTGTGGGCAATAATATTATTGCTGACAATAGGTGAGATTGTATGTTTCGTGGTGAGGCCGATACGGTTGTTGATAATGGTGTTGTGGTGGAGAATGGTTTCGAATCCTTCTCTATAGTTGTTTTGTAGAAAGATACCTTCATCATGGTTGCCGGTGATGGTGCTGTTGGTGATGTAGAGTTGATGGAAAGAGTAGATGCCCCTACCGTTGTTATTCGCAATTAGGGATTGGTCAATGGTTAAGCGACCGCCAAATTTTCCATTATAAATGGCTTCGTTGTATTGGGTATTGATGATGGTTGAGTGGGTAATGGTCATGATACCATTATTATGAATCCCTTCGTCGTTGTTGTTGATAGTGGTGTTGCGGAGGTCAAAGGTGCCTGAATTGTAGATTGCTTTGGCTTGATTATCATCGATGATGGTGTCGATGACGGTGAAGTGGCCGTTGTTGTAAATGATGTTTTGGTCAAATATGTGACTGTCGTCAACGGCGACATTGGCGGTGACATGGGTGCGGTTTAGGGTGGTGGCGCCGCTATATTGAGCGATAGCACTGCCCCATTTGGGTTGATCGATGTAGCCGTTGCGGATGGTGAGGTCGTTGATGATAACATTGACATCGGAACCGATAGCGGTGAGGTTGTTGGGGCTAGGGTAGGGATTGTCGCCGGGCAGATTGACTTGGAAGACGCGGTCGAGGGCGTTGCCGTCGATAATGGTGCTGTTTTGGCCGGCGCCTTGGATGGTGAGGGTGTCGTAGATGTCGAGGTCGCCGGTGGCGGCCTCGTTTTCGCTGGTGCCGGCGATGGTGAGGGTGTAGGTGGTGGCGGCGAGGTTGATGGTATCGGGGCCGGCGTTGGCATTGCTTTCTTGGATGGCGGCGCGGAGGGTGCAGGGGTTGTTGGTGAGGGTGCTGGCGCAGAGGCCATCGCCGGGGTTGTTATCGGGGGCATCGAGGGGGGAGGTGACGGTGAAGGTGAGGGGGTTGGTGGCCGAGGCGGGGTGATTGGGGAGGAGGGTGAAGGCGAGGGTGAGGGTGAAAAGGGTTAAGGTTAGTAATAAAAGGTTTGTTGGTTTATAAACTGTCATTGGTGAACTCCATAAGATATTGGGAACGGTTTAGAATTAACTTTATGATAATGTTTTTTTTGGTGGTGGAATCCCAAAAAAGTCTCTTGTTGGGGATAGGTTAGGATTGAATTTGAATATTTAGTATAACGTAAAAATAAGGGGGTATCTGAGTGTCAGCTGACGATTAGCTGAATTAGCTGACGATTAGCTGAGTTTTGTCTGACAAGTTGGTGATGTAAAGGTTGGTTTGAGTAGGTTTGGTGGATTTTGACGCGGATTTTGGGGATTGGGTGGATTTTTTGGTGTTGGTGAAGTGAGAAGGGGTGTTTAGTTGGAAGTCTGGCGATTTAACAAATCGCGCCACCTCCAGTGTGGCTGTGAAATGTTAAAAAATGATGGTATCCTGAAGGAGAATTGAAAGTTGATTGGAGTGTGAAATAGGGGAACGCAAAAGAGATATATCGTCAGGGTCAAGGATCCTGGCGATATATCTCTTTGTGGGGGGACTGGAACTGTATCCACCTAAACTGTATGCATAGTATAGAGGATAGGTAGCCTGTGTGGAAGGTAAATTGGCTGATGATTGGCTGAAGGTTAGAGGAGGTGTGGCTAGTTAGGGGGATTGGGCACAGCGAAAGCCGGTTGCGGTGAAGACGAAGCCAGAGACGTTTTCGACACGGACGGAGGAGCGAGTGTGGCGGATGTTGCGGCTCCAAGCACCACCGCGGAGGGGGTGGCTGGCGCCGATGGTGGGACCGGTGGGATTGGTGACGGGGCTATTGGGGTAGTAGGTGTCGCTGTACCAATCGTTGACCCATTCCCAGACATTGCCAGCCATGTCATCGGCATTGATCCAGCTCCGGCCGGTGGGGAAACTGCCGACGGGGGCGGTGGTGACGAAACCATCGTTGGGGCAGCTATCGGGGGCGCAGTTGAGGCGGGTGGGGTCAAAGGTGTTGCCCCAAGGCCAGAGGTTGCCGAAGGGGCCGCGGGCGGCGTATTCCCACTCGGCCTCTGTGGGCAAACGCCCCCCCACCCAGCGGCAATATTGATTAGCGGCGGGCCAATCGATACCATTAACGGGATGGTTATTCAAATTTGAAGGGACAGAGAAGCTATTGTTAGTATAGGTGATGGGTTGATTGGTGGGGAGGAGCCATTCTTGGAATTGGGTGGGGGTAACGGCCGTTTCATCTAAAAAGCGGATAAATTGGGCGTTGGTCACCTCTGTTTGGTCGATCCAGAACGGGTCAAGGTTGACGATATGGGCGGGGGTTTCACCTTCGAACCAGCTTGGGTCGCAGGGGCTATTGGTGTCATATTGTTGGCAGAGGATAACGGCTGTTTCGAGGTTGGTGCCCATGCGGAAAGAGCCTTCAGGGACGTAAAGTTGAGTCATGTTGTCGATGGTACGGAGGCGGGCAGTGCCCGCGGTGAGGATGGGGGTGTTGGTGGGGAGAGAGGTGGGTGTGGGAAGGGGTGGTGTGGCCGAGGGGGGGAGGGTGAGGGTGGCTGGCGGGGGGAGGGTGAGGGTGGCCGAGGGGGTGGCCGAGGCTGTTGGTAGGTTACTGACGGCTATTGTGGTTGGGGTGAATGTTGGACGGGGGGTGGGGGAGTTATCGGAGGCGGTGAAGTTGGGGTAGATAATGGCAAAAAGGATAAGAGCGGCGAAAAGCGCGAGCAGATAAAAAGGACGACGGTTTGGTGGCGAGGCTGGGGAGGGATAGACGGTGTTGAAATTTTGGGGAGAATCATCAGTTTGGAGAGATGGTTCGGGTGGTGTGAACCGAGGTGTGGTGGTAACAGCTTGGGATTGGGTATATTGTTGGCGGGAGGCGGGTAGTGGGGTTGGTACTGGTGGTGCAGAAGGGGGGATAATAACGTTTAGGTCTTGTAGTAGGGCATGGACGGAGGGGTAGCGGTCTTGGGGTGTATGGGCGAGGGCACGGGCGAGGAGGGGGGTATAAGCAGGGTCTAACTCGGGACGGTGATGTTGTGGGGGGAGTAGTTGCCCATCTTCAGCCCATTGGGGGAGTTTTTGGGTGAGGGTTTCGTGCAAGACGACGCCGAGTTGGTAGACATCGGTACGGGCATCGACACGCCCTTGTACCTGTTCGGGGGCCATATAACCAGGGGTGCCGATAACGGTGCCGGAGTTGCTGGCGGTATGGTGGCGGGAGATGCCAAAATCGGCGAGATAGGGGAGATTGTCTTCATCGTAGAGGATGTTATCTGGTTTTATATCGCGATGATAGATTTCGCGTTGGTGGGCTTTGTTGAGGGCGGCCACAAGCCGGTTGAAGAGGAGGCTGAGGGTGGCGGGGGTGATTGGGTGTGGTTGGCTAAGGCGGTCGCGCAGGGTGCCGCCGATGAGGTAGCGCATGACGAGATAGGGGCGACCATGGTCTTGGCCAACATCATAGAGGGGGACGATGGCATAATGTTCTAGTGAGGCAATGGTTTGGGCTTCTTGTTGGAATCGTTCCCAATAGCGGGTGTGTGAGATGAGGTCTGGGTGGAGGATTTTGATGCTGACGTCGCGGCCGCTGGCGGGGTCATAGGCGAGGTAAACGGCGCTCATACCGCCACGGCCGATGAGGGTTTTTAGTTGGTAGCGACCATATTGTTGTGGTTCTTGAGGTGTATTCATCAGATTAATTGTTGCGGTTTGCCCATAGCGAGGGGTTATTTGTGTGAATAATGATAGATG
Source organism: Anaerolineae bacterium (assembly GCA_035459145.1). Taxonomy (GTDB): domain Bacteria; phylum Chloroflexota; class Anaerolineae; order Promineifilales; family Promineifilaceae; genus DATHYN01. Next base: position 5,795 of record DATHYN010000385.1, read on the forward strand.
TTGATTTAAGGAGAATTGTACATCATTTTGGATTGGTAGGGTAATGTGGTTGTATGCTGTGGGTGGATAGTTAGAGATATGATATAGTGATGATAGTTGAAGCTGGATTTGGCGGATTAGATAGATTTTTGATAATGGTCAGGTGAATTCAGTAAGGAGGTATGGCGGATGTCAGTGACAGACAATGATCGGTATGCCGTGACGATTGGTTGGGCGTATGTGTATAGTTTGGTTTGGTTTGTGCCGGTGGGGGGGCTGGCGTGGTGGTATCAACAGTGGTGGGGGTCGTTGGCGGATGATTTGCGGGCGCGGCCGGGCTGGTTTTTACTATTTTTATTGGTTTCGTTGGTGGTGGGGTCGGGGGTGCATGAGTTAATTCATGGGTGGACATGGGTTTGGTTAGGGGGATTGAGTTGGTCTGAGGTGGAGATTGGGGTGAAATGGCGGGCGTTGACGCCGTATGCCCATTGTGGGTCGGTGATGACGGCGCGGGCTTATTGGTGGGGGACGGCGATGCCGGGGATTGTGATGGGGTTGGTGCCGGTGGGGTTAGGATTATGGTGGGGGAATGATTGGGTGATGGTGTTTGGATTGATTTTCACGTTGGCGGCGGCGGGTGATGTATTGATTTTGTTGAAGACGTGGTCGTTACCAGCTAGGCAGTTGGTGCGTGATCATCCGTCGTTGGCGGGGTGTTTGGTGGTAGAGGGGGGAGGGTAAACCAGAAGACGGAGCCTTGGCCGAGGGTGCTGGCGACACCAACTTCGCCGTGGAGTTTGTCGATGATGCGTTTGACGATGGAGAGGCCGAGGCCATGCCCTTCGATTTCACCTGTTTCTTCGAGGCGGGTGAAGGGGGTGAACAGTTTGGCTTGGTTTTCGGGGGTGATACCGGTGCCATTGTCGTGGACACAGTAACGGATATGACCGTTGGGGAGTTTGTCGGCGGAGAGGGTAACGATGGGGGGGCGGCCGCCGTATTTCATGGCGTTGCTGATGTAGTTGGCCCAGACTTCTTTGATCCAGGGGGTGTAGCCGAGGGCGGAAGGCCATTGTTCTGGTTGTTCAATGGTGGCGTCGTACTCTTCGATAAGATGGTGAGAACGGTCAAGAATATCGGTGGTGATGGCTTGCATATCAATGGGGGTGATTTCAGGGGAGGCGTGGCGGAGTTGGGCAAGGAGGAGGAGGGCATCGATAATATCGCTCATGCGGTGGGCGTTGTTGCTGATTTGATCGATAAAGCGGATGGCTTGGTCATCTAGTTTGGGCCCGTAGAACCGTTTGAGGGCGTCGGCGAAGCCGACGATGGGGGTGAGGGGAGTGCGTAAATCGTGGGCGACGGTACCGGCAAAGGCATCCAGTTCTTCGTTGCGGGATTCAAGTTCAGCGGCATACGCTTTGCTTTCGGTGATATCACGGGCGATGGTGCCTAGACCAATCGGTTTTCCTTCTTTGTTTAAGATGAGGGTGATGACGTTTGAGGTGGGGAATTGGTGTCCATCTTCGTGTTGGATAGGGAGTTCGCCAGACCAGACGCCATTGTCGATGACATGGGGGAATATTTCATTGAACAGTTTTTTGGCGGTTTCAGGTGGGCGGAAATCTTCAATTTTGATCTGTTCGATAGGTTTATCGGGGTAGCCGATCATGTCACGGCCAGCAGGGTTGATATAGAGTAAGTTATTTTCGAGGCTGATGAGAGCGACAAAGTCACTGGTTGTTTCGATGATGGTGTTGAGGCGGCTAATATCGAGGATAAATTGGCCGACTTGGGAAGCCATTTGGTTGAAGCTATCAGCGAGGAGGCCGATTTCGTCTTGGGTGTTGATATCGGCACGGGCGTCAAGGTCACCGGCGGTAAAGCGGGTAACGGTATCGGTGAGTTTAATGATGGGGCGAGCGAGTTGTTGGGCGATGACATAGGCGAAGATGAGGGTGGCGATAGCGATGATGGAGGCGACGGTGATGGCGGTTTGGGTTTGGGCGCGGACGGGGCCGAGGTAGATGGTTTGTGGTTGGAAGAAGATGATGAGCCATTGTTGGGTACGTAGTTGGGCGATAGCAGCTTGATTTAATTGGTTCCCGCTAGCGACGTCGGTGGCGGCAAAGAATTGTTGATTGGTATAGTTATTGAGATTTTCTTTTAGTTCAGTTAAGTTGAGGGCGTTTAGTTCCGCTTCGGGGAGGTCAGGGAGGCGACGGCTGGCGCGTAATTCTTCTTGTTCGAAGGGGGTGAGGGGGGTGATGGGGCGGTAGTTGCGTTGGGGGGCGAGGCCGTGGGCGAGATGGAGGTGATAATCATCAAAAAGAACGCCAAAAGAGCCCGGGCCGGCGATGTCATTTTTGTCTTCGATAATGAATTGAAGGATACGGGCATGGTAGCGGATACGAAGAAGGCCAATTTGCAAATTCTCTTCATTATAAATGGGGTGGCTGAAATAGAGGGATGGCTCATTGGTGGTTAAAGAAAACTCAACTGGGGAGACATAGCTGTGACGATTGATACTAGATTGAAAATAGGTGAAATAGTCTCGTTGTGATTCATCGATACCGACCGAATTAGGGTCGGTATCGATAATGTTTTGGCCTTGAATATCTAAAAGGGCATAGGAGGTGATATCAGGGTCTTTGCGGCTGAGGACGGTAATGAGATCGGTGATATCACGTTCGAGGGCTTGGCGTTGGATAGGAGAACCTTCGAGATAGTCAGCCATAATGGGGATTTGGGCTTCGATAGCGACTTGATTGCTGGCATTGAGGATAAAACTATCGATTGCTTCAGCTGTTTCAGTGGCGGTGGAGAAGAGAGCTTGACGGGCGTCAGCGGTGAGGGCGGCACGGGTAGAGCGCGCGTTGAGGATAGCAAGAACTATCATCGGGATGAGCGCGACTAAAATAAAGGCAAAAATTAGTTTGGAGGAAATCGTACGGCGGCGATTCATATTGTGATTTACTGTTTAAAAATAAGAGATTAAAGATTTTATTTATTGTGGGTGGTGTAGTAAACTTTAACAACTTATGGTGATATTATTTCTTAATTGAGAGGATTATAGCATGAAACCTAATGTGATGGTAGCATGTAGGCTGTGGATTATGGGTGAATTGTATCTTAGCAAAAAGTAGCAGATTGGAAAGATTTTTATCTACTGAAGATAGGATTGGGTGCTTTAAAAGGATAAAGAGATGAAATCAAGAACAGCACAGGGAGCAAAGATGTTGGCGGGACGGTATTATACAGATGAAGCCATTCTTAAAAAAGAGCAGGCGCGCATTTTTGAACGTAGTTGGTTATATGTTGAACGTGTTCAGGCGATTCCGATAGGGGGGTATGTATTACGAGAGGTGATGGGTGAAAATTTGTTGCTGATGCGTGATACGGAGGGGGAAGTGCGTGTGTTTTATAATGTTTGTCGGCATCGTGGGGCGCGGGTATGCAGGGAAGAAGGTGGGGAGATTGGGGCGGGGGTGAGGTGTTCTTATCATGCGTGGACGTATGGGGCTGATGGGCGTTTGTTAGGGGCACCGAATATGCATGAGGTAGCTGGTTTTCGACGTGAAGATTATGGTTTGGTGGGGGTGGCGACAGCGGTGTGGGAAGGGTTTGTTTTTATCAATTTTGCCGATGAGCCACAACCATTTCGGGAAGCGTACGCGCCTTTGTGGGATAAATTTAAAGCATGGGAGTTGCCGTCATTGGTGTCTGTGCATCAAACGGTGTATGAAGTGAAGGCGAATTGGAAATTGCTGTTTCAAAATTATTCGGAATGTTATCATTGTCCGACGGTGCATCCTGTGTTGAATAAGTTAACGCCGTATCGGGATAGTTATAATGATTTAGAGGAGGGGCCATTTTTAGGGGGGCCGATGTTGATGGCGGGTGGTGCGGGGAGTAGTATGACGATGAGTGGGCGTTTGTGTGCGTTACCTTTGGCGGGGGTTGCGGGTGAACAGTTGGGTTTGGTCTATTATTATACATTGATGCCACGTATGTTTTTGAGTTTGCATCCTGATTATGTGTTGGTGCATCGGGGGGAGGTGTTGGGGGTGGATCGGACGCGGGTGGTGTGTGAATGGTTATTTGCGCCGGAGGCGGTGGCCGAGGCTGATTTTGATCCGAGCGGGGCGATTGAATTTTGGGATATGACGAATCGGCAAGATTGGGAGTTGTGCGAGATTTCGCAGGCTGGGGTAGGATCGCGGGGGTATCGGCCGGGGCCGTATGCGGAATTGGAGAGCCAGTTAGCGGCATTTGATCGTGAATATTTACGAATTATGGAGGAAGTTGATGATGGATGATAATGATTTGCCTGTCAAAAAGAAAGCGGGGCCGACTAATTGGGAGATTGTTAAGTTGACATTGCGTTTGAGTTTGGCTTTAGGGGGGGGCGGGGCGTTGTTATTGGGAGGGGGAGCGGCCATGGTGAACTATTTATTGACCATTGAACATGCTTGGTGGAAAAGTATGATTAATGGGGGGTTACTGGGTTTAGGTGTGGCTTTTTTGTTGGTGGCAACTGGGTTGCGTCACAAACGGCACGAGATACATCGGGCTGTTTTGTCGGCGTTAGGGGGGGTGATGTGGGGGGCGGCGGTGACATTGTTTTTAGTCTCATTGTCAGTCGCTTTGATTGGGGCTAATATAGGGGGAATTATTGGGGTGATGTGGATTGGGAGGCCGAGAGGGTAAGTGTATTAAACTAAATATTGCAACATTTATGTTTGAAAATGAGTCGTTTAATACTTAGAAGTTGTTAAATCAGAAATGGAGAATCTTTAGTTTAAACAACTTAAGATGTTATTTGAAATGATAATTATGGTTTATCAGGAACTGTTTGAGGAGTGATAAGTAATGAAAAAAGCAAGTTATTTACTGTTTTGGATGGCAGTGATGTTGGTGTGGGGCTGGGGGTATGGTGAAATTGGGCAAGATGAGGTCTCTACGGAGGGGCTGGTTGAGGTGGGATATAGCCTGCCGGGTTGGGAGGTAGCGGTTTATGCGG
>DATHYN010000386.1:0-17032 GCA_035459145.1 Anaerolineae bacterium
ATACTCATTCTAACTATCAAATCCCCACCTCGAAAAACCCTTCCCGACCGGAGTTTGCCCGCTTTTTGACTAACCAATACATTCCAAGTCACAAAAAGGGCAAACGGAGTGGAGGGATCTAAGAGTATGCAATCACCCTAGGTGCATGTACACACCACTTCCCACATTAGCTTCTTTCAGCTACAATCTCCTTATGAACCCTCAGAAAATCACTAAACTCACCATCATCACCCTCGGCCTCCTCCTCACCACCTCCCTCCTCCTCAACCTCTACCTATTCAACACCACCCTACAATACTACCGCCAACTCAACCACGCACGCCTCGACCCCCTCGGCCTCCACCCCCTCCTCTCCCCTTCCCCCGCCCCCCACGCCAGCCCAACGTAACAGCGAGGCATCGTGCGCCTTACCTCAGCCCAAATCGCCCAGCGCTACCCCGCCCACATCGAACCACTCCAACCAGACATTCTCATCCTCCAACTCTGCATCAACGACCTCAAAACAATCCCCCTCTTCCCCCAAGAAAAAGAGGCCATCATCAACCAATGCCAAGAAAATATTCAACACATCATCAACCAAGCCCAAACCAGTGACACCCAAATCATCATCAGCACCATCTTCCCCGTCGGCCCCGTCCCCCTCCAACGCCAACTCGTTTGGTCTGATGAAATCCCCTCGGCCATCACCCAAATCAACACCTTCATCCACTCCCTCGCCAACGACCAAATCATCATCTTCGACGCCTACACCATCCTCGCCAACGACCATGGCCAACTAGCCGACAAATACAGCCAAGACGAACTACACCTCAACCCCGCCGGCTACCAAGCCCTCAACCAACAACTAGAAACCTTACTACAAATCACCCCTAAATAAACTCCCCCCAAAAGACACAATCGTTTTTTGCCATCTCACTCCTAAAACCCATATCCCCAAAGCCCGGTTCACCGGGCGTCCCCACTAGCCCAACGGTTTCAACCTTGGGCGGCGACACCCTACCAACGCCTCCCCTTATTCACAAATAACCCGAACAACCCGAACCTCACCTCTAAATCAACAAAAAAATCCCCAAAATCCCCAAAATCCGCGTCAAAAACCACCAAACCTTGCCCCTACACATAATGACAACAGCAAATCCCAGATTACTTTGGCTACAATCGTTTTTTAACATCTCACTCCTAAAACCCATATCCCCAAAGCCCGGTTCACCGGGCGTCCCCACTAGCCCAACGGTTTCAACCTTGGGCGGCGACACCCTACCAACACCTCCCCCATCATACCAACCATCCCCACCACCCCCCTTTGACACTCACCCCACTTCCCGTTACAATCCCCCCCATGCCTTGGTACAAACGCCTCCGCTGGCGCCTCATCGGCGCCCAATTCTTAGTCGCCTCCGTCGGCGTCTTGCTCATGCTCATCTTCACCCAACTCATCATCCACGACAGCGGCCAAAACATATTACGCCCCGCCCTCACCAACCTCCTAAACCACCCCGACCAATTAGCCACCACCGAACAAGAACTCCTCGACGCCTTCGAGCAAGGCGTCTACGCCGCCGTCAGCTTCGCCGCCTCCGGCGCCGTCCTCGCCGGCATCATCTCCAGCTACCTCATCTGGCGCACCATCATCAGCCCCCTCAACGCCCTCGCCCGCTCCAGCCAACGTATCGCCAACGGCCATTACAACGAACGTGTCAACGCCCCCGCCAATAGCGGCCAAGCCATGCACCACCTCACTCTCAACTTCAATCAAATGGCCGAATCATTAGCCCAAATCGAAAAACAACGCGTCGCCCTCCTCGGCAACATCTCCCACGAACTCCGCACCCCCCTCGCTGGCCTCAAAGGTTACCTCGAAGGCCTCATCGACGGCCTCATGCCCAACGACCCCGAAACCTTCGTCTGGATGCTCCACGAAGTCGACCGCCTCACCCGCCTCGTCAACGACATCCAAAACCTTTCCCGCATCGAAGCCGGACAAATTAAACTCAACTGGGAAACCTTCGACCTCACCACCACCGCCCAACACGTCATCGCCCAACTCCAATCCCAAGCCCAAACCAAAAACATCAACCTCCACCTCGCCCCCGATGCCGCCGCCACCACCTTCGTCCACGCCGATTTAGACCGTACCAAACAAATCCTCATCAACCTCATCGGCAACGCCATCCAATACACCCCCGATAACGGTACCATCACCCTCAACCTCACCCGCCAACAAAACCAAGTCATCCTCACCGTCACCGACACCGGCCAAGGCATCCCTCCCGATGCCCTCCCCCTCCTCTTCGAGCGCTTCTACCGCGTCGACCAATCACGCGCCCGCACCTCCCTAAGCGGCAGTGGCATCGGCCTCACCATCTCCCGCCACCTAGCCTGGGCCATGGGCGGCGAACTCGAAGCCACCAGCCTCGGCCTCGGCCTCGGCAGCACCTTCACCCTCACCCTCCCCACCCAAAACACTACCTAACTCTTAACCTACACCCCCATTTATCAAAGGTTATATGCCACATGCTTCACAAACCGTTAGCCTCCCAACCCAATACCTCTCCTCAATCCACCAACAAAAAATCTGTCAAATCCCCAAAATCCATATTAAAACCTCCAAAAATCACCCCCGCTAAAACCTCTCCTCCAACCACAACCCCCAAAATCCCCAAAATCCGCGTTAAAATCCACCAAACATCATCAAACCAATACCTATTCAAATGTACACATCTGCACGCATACATACCGCCACCCCTCTGCCAAGCTCTACCCCCAAGCCACCCACTATCCAAAACAAAATTTTCATTTATAATAGACCCCATCATAAACCATTGAAGGAGATTCTCATGGCCAAATATTACGTCGTTTGGGAAGGCCATCAACCAGGCATCTACACCGATTGGTCCAGCTGCCAACAACAAATTAACGGTTACCCCAACGCTCGCTACAAATCATTTAAATCTTACGCCGCGGCCGAGGCCGCCCTCACCCAACATTGGGACCAACATTGGGGCCAAAAGAAATCCCCAGCCCCCGCCGAACTCCCCCCCGCCGTCATTCGTGACAGCATCGCCGTCGACGCCGCCTGCAATGGCGCCCCCGGCGTCCTCGAATTCCAAGGCGTCTGGACCGGTACCGGTCAACAAATCTTCCACCACGGCCCCTACCCCGTCGGCTTCACCAACCTCGGCGAATTCCTCGCCATCGTCACCGCCCTCCGCTATCTCGCTACCAACAACCTCCACAAACCCATCTACACCGATTCCGTCACCGCCAAAGCTTGGGTACGCAAAAAAGAAGTCAACTCCTCCCTCTACCGCAACGACGCCACCGCCGAACTGTGGTCAGCCGTCGACGACGCCCTCGACTGGCTTCAAAACCATTCATACACCACCCCCATCAAAAAATGGAACACCAAAGAATGGGGGGAAATTCCAGCTGACTTTGGTCGCAAATAAAGGAGTACACACCGATGTCTATCCAACCCCCACCTTCATTTACCACTCGGCCCGCCACCCTCGATGACGCCGATACCATCGCCGAAATCACCACCAGCCACATGAGCCAATTCAACCCCCAAGCCAAACTCGACCCCGCCTTCGTCCGCCAAATCCTCTCACACCCCAGCATCAATCTCAATACCCACTCCCGCCTCGTTACCAATGCCGACAACCTCCCCGTTGGCGTCGCTTTTCTCCAAAAATTACGCAACCAAGACAGTAACCTCCGCCTCCACGCCTCCACCCGTGCTGGCCATGAAGGCCAAGGCATCGGTTCCTATTTCATTCACTGGTCTTTAGACCAAATCGAGTCCGCAAAAAAAACAATCCCACCCGAACGACGCATCAGCCTGACTACAAATATCAATGGGCAAGACCAATTAAGCCGACAACTTCTCGAAAAATACCACTTTCAGCCCATCCGCCATTTCTGGACAATGGCCATCGATATGGGTCCAACCCCACCAGAACCAGCCCCTATCCACACCGCTGACCACCAATCCCCCCTCACCCTCACCACTTTCGCCCAACTTGACCACAGCCACACTTTACGGGATGTCTACAATGCCAGTCAAGATGCCTTCCAAGACCATTGGGGACACATCTCTCCCGATGACCCTGATGAAGATTTCACCCTTTGGCAAAAATTTATGGCCACCGGCAATAACTATGACCCCAATCTATGGTTTATCGCTCTTGATGGTTCCGATATTGCTGGCTTAAGTCTCTGCCGTTTGCGCGGTGAACAACACCCCGACATGGGCTGGGTCACCAACCTTGCCGTTCGCCCCCCGTGGCGCCGCCGCGGCCTCGGCCGCGCCCTCCTCATCCACAGCTTCCGCGCCCTCCACACCCTCGGCCAACAAAAAGTCGCCCTCGGCGTCGATGCCGATAGCATCACCGGCGCCACCCGCCTCTACGAAAAAGCCGGCATGAAACCAATCGACCAAAGCGATACCTACGAACTAGAAATCCGTCCTGGCCTCGAAATCAGCCGCCAAGCCTAACCCTCTCCCCCACCACCTTCCGGAAAGGTCGTCACAACCTCCCCTCTAAACACCTTTCCGGAAGGTCCCCCCCCTCTTCTACCCCTCAAACCCAATCTGCCCGTGCGTCCCATCACAAAACGGCTTATTCAACGATCCACCACAACGGCATAACGCCGCTTTTTGACCACGGAAAACGGCCGTTCCTCCCTCATCCCGCACCTCAAAATCTCCCCGCAATAACAACGGCCCATCCTTCGCCAACCGAACCACCAACTCCCCCATTTCAGCCACTTCCTCCGTCCCTTCCTGATTATCCGTCACCGTACTCGCCGCCTTGAAATCCGCATTCTTATGCGCATTATCACACAACGGCTTATTATCCGATGCCCCACAACGGCACAACGCCAACCGCGTTCCCTCGGCCACAACCTCCCCATCTATCCCCTCCACCACAATCTTCCCCGACACATACAACGGCCCATCTTTTGTCACCACCACCACATTTTTTGCCGGCGGGCTCTCCGCCTCACCCCCATCATGCCGCTCAAACTGCAATGCCCCACTCGGACACGCCGCCACTGTCTCTGCTATCCGCTCCGCCGATGCCTGCTCTGGCTGAATCCACGGCCGCTTCTTCACATCAAAAACCTCCCCCAAACGGCTCACACACACCGCCGCATGAATACATTTCTTGTGATCATACGTCACATCAATATCATCACTCGTATATTTTTTCATCATCACATACCTTCCTTTTCTTTATAATTAACACGAACATCTCTACTCATCATACAACGCAAATTCCCCATCACGCACAATCAAAACCACCGGCTCATGCACCGGATCCCGCAACACATCAAACGAAAACATCCCTAACGGTGTATCAATCGCCGGCAAACTCGCTAACGCATCCCGAATCGCCGCCGGCTCTGTCGAATCAGCATTCTTGATCGCATGCGCCAAAACCCACGTCGCTGTATACGATTGCGCCGCAAACTGATCGGGACCCGTCCCAAACGCCTTCCGATACGCCGCCACAAACGCCTGATTCGCCTCATTAGGATTGTCAACAAACCACGCCGACCCACTAATCGCTCCCTCGGCCGCTTCCCCCGCTAAATCCGCCAACTGCGGACTATTAAACCCATTCCCACCCACAATAGGCGCCTCAAGCCCCATCGCCCGTGCCTGTACCATAATCTGAGCCGCTTCACTGGCCAACGCACTCACAATAATCGCGTCTGGATTAACCGCTTCAATCGCCGCCAATTGCTCACTAAAATCTGTATCCCCCTGCACAAACGTCTCCGTCACCAACACCTCAACCCCTAACGCCGCCAAAGAAGTAGCAAACACCTGATACCCACTTTGCGTAAACTGATCATCATTCCCATACAAAATCGCTACCCGCGCTATCCCCCGACTATCAACCAAAACTTGTAACGTATTCGGAATAACCGCACTCTCCGGCAGACTAGTCCGAAACACATAATCTCCCATATCCGTAATCCCAATCGCCGTATTACTCGACCCAATCACCGGAATCCCCGATTCTTGCGCCACCGGATCCGCCACAAACGCCGTATCACTTAACGTCGGCCCCAAAATCGCCACTACCCCATCCTCTTCAATCAACTTCTCAAACGCAGCCACCCCCGCCTCTTTCTCCCCTCTCGTATCTTCAAATATAACCCGAAACTGAACCCCATCCCCCAAAAAATCTTGACCATTAATCTCATTAACGGCTAAATCAATCCCATTCTTGATCGCCTGCCCATACAATCCCACTGGTCCACTTAAAGCATGCGCCGCCCCCACCAAAATCAAATCACGCTCCGAACTATCCATCGGCTCAGGTTCATTGAAATCCTCTCCTCCCATATTGCCTTCCCCGCCACTATTCCCTCCCGTCTCCCCACCACAAGCCACCAACCCCAATACCATACTCAGTAAAACCAACCATACCAACCCACTCTTTTGACTTTTCATTCACACAACTCCTTCAACAATCGATTTCTTTTTGATAGCTAACCTTCAAATTATAGGCAACAATCCTTTAATTGCAACAACCTGACTGGAGGTGGTGCGATTTGTTAAATCGCACCACCTCCAGTTGCACCACCCATTAATATAAGTTACACTACGGTCAACTATAATCAGCATGCCAATAGTTGATACTCACAGGAGACTAAAAGCAATGGATAGACGCATCGCCCGCACCAGACGATACCTACGCCAAGCACTTATGACGCTTGTTCAACAAAAGCCACTCGATGATATCACCATCCAAGAAATTACCGACACCGCTGATACCGCCCGCATCACTTTCTACCGCCACTACAAAGATAAAAACGAACTACTAGCTGACTGTCTCTATCAAATCTACGAAGACCTCAAAGATTCCCTCACCATACCTGAATCTATCCCCCAATCACAAATCGGTTCCATTATTCAAATACAAACCAATAGCTGGTATCAATATATCGCCGCCAATCGCTCTCTCTTCAAAACGCTCTTTACCGGTTCAATGGCCTATACTGTTCGCCAACAATTACGCCACATCATCACCCAACAAACCATTACCGTTATCCAAAACACCCCTTCCCTACAAGTTCACACCGCCCCTCTCGATATCATCCTCGTCTATATCGCCGATACACAAATCAATCTCATTAGCTGGTGGCTAGAGACCGATGCCAACTATTCCCCCGAACTATTAGCCGAAATGAGCGTTCGTCTTATTGAAAGCGGTGCCTTCCACTTCTTAAATAAAAAGGTTGAACCCGGCGACATCTCCTACACCCCTTTCCAAATGCCTCAATAGCACACCCCCAAATCACGCCACTCCCACCCAGTCATTCCGAATGGGGTGACAGCCTGCCATCACCATCACCCCAATCCCCTCCACACAAAAAGGCCGAACGAAATTGAGGAATCTGCTACACCCTTACCCCCACCCATACCTTCCTCGGCACCCCACAAATCTATACAACCCTTTGTAAACTCAATCAAAATCACTTATAATCCCCACCATGTCAACAATTCTACGCCAACCGGCCGAAATCAAATATCAAGACGAACTTAATTATCTAATCAACCACGACCAACGCCCTAAACCTTTCACGTGGCGTCTCTCCCCTGCCATGGTCCGCACCTTCATCCTCGGCTCGGCCCCCACCGATAACCTCGACCAACCCATCCCCCAAAAATGGTTCGGTGACCCCGCTATCGTCGAACGCGCCATTGTCACCCTCGCCTCCGACCGCGGCCTCCTCCTCATCGGTGACCCCGGTACCGGTAAAAGCTGGCTGGCCGAGCTCCTCGCCGCCGCCATCAGTGGCAACTCCACCTACGTCGTTCAAGGCACCGCCGGCACCACCGAAGACCAAATTAAATACGCTTGGAATATCGCTCTCGTCATCGCCGCTGGCCAATCCCACGACTCCCTCATCCCCTCCCCCATCATGACCAGTATGCAACAAGGCGCCCTCGGCCGCTTCGAAGAACTCACCCGCTGCACCTCCGACGTCCAAGACGCCCTCATCTCCATCCTCAGCGAAAAATACGTCTCCATCCCCGAACTCAAAACCGATAACATCGTTTTCGCCCAACCTGGCTTCAACATCATTGCCACCGCCAATAGCCGCGACCGCGGCATCAACGAACTCTCCTCCGCCCTCAAACGCCGCTTCAACTTCATCCACATCCCTGTTGTCACCAACCAAAAACAAGAAAAAGAGATTATCCTCTTCCGCACCCAAGAACTTTTAGAACGCCAAGGCTTTACTGTCGACATCCCCCCCAACCTCCTCGACCTCCTCATCCAAACTTTTGCCGACTTACGCCAAACCAGTGACGAAGCCAGTAGCGACGACCAACGCCTCGAATCCGCCCTCTCCACCGCTGAACAAATCGGCGTCCTCGAAGACGCCATCCTCCACAGCCGTTTCTTCGACAACAACCAAATCACCGCCCCCATCCTCGCCCGCTCCCTCGTCGGCACCCTCACCCGCCGCCTCCCCGAAGATATCGCCTTTCTTAATAAATTCTGGCACACCGTCATCAGCCAACGCGCCACCGACCAGCCCGACCCCTGGGAACCATTCGCCCAAGGCGGCCGTGACGCCATGAAACAGTTCAAAAAATAATGGCTGACCTCCACCTCCCTGACTCCCTCCAACCATTACGCCAACAAATCCTCGCCGCCGCTAAAACCTTCACCACCGATGCCCAACATCTCAGCCAACTACTCACCACCATCATTAATGATGTCGACCGCGCTGCCCAAGAACCCCTCCCCTACTTTCCCGTTGCCCACCACGCCCCCTCGGCCGCCATCCAACTCACCCGCCGCCTCCACCAACACCCCCCCCGCGCCATCTACATCGAAATGCCCGCCGACTTCCGCCCCCTCATCGACAACCTTTACGACTGCACCCTCCCCATCGCTTTCCAAGCCTTCGCCGCCGAAAACCCCGATATCCCCCCCCACCAACTCCCCCTCAGCATCGTCGCCCCCCTCACCGAAGCCTCCGCCGAATACCAAGCCATCGCCTTCGCCCTCCAAAACCCCGCTACCCACCTCCTCTTCGTCGACCGCCCCGCCGATTTAATCGTCCAATGGGCCGAACTCACCAACCCACCCAACCCCGCTGACGAAGAAGAGCCCGATGAAAATGCACAACTCCACGGCCACGCCCACGCCCTCGCCACTGGTGACCTCACCCCCACCTTCGACCAATTCGTCACCCACCTCCTCCGCAACTCCAAAACCCAACATTTCACTGAATGGTGGACCCAATACGTCGAACAAGCCATTATCACCGCCGATTTTGACACCTACCGCCACATCATGTTCCTCATGGGCTCCCTCATCCGTCACCTCGGCCGCCACCACCGCGACCTCGCCATCGACCAAAAACGGGAAAGCTACATGTGGACCCAAATCAAACAACACCTTAACCAACACCAAATCGACCCCCAAGATGCCCTCTTCATCTGCGGCGCCGCCCACACCGCCAGCCAAGTCCCCGAAGTCGGGGTCGCCAGCCCCGCCCTCGCTCCCCCACCCACTCTCACCCCCACCAAATGGCATTACGGCCTAATTCCCTCCAGCTTTGCCGCCATCGAATACCAATTCAACCAACCACCCGGCAGCAGCACCATGACCCACCGCCATTGGCAAAAAACCCGACAAGCCCTCAAACTCAAACCATTCACCCTCACCAAAAAATCACGCCGCCAACCAACCACACCAAAACCGACAAATAAAACAGACACCACCCCGCCACCCACCACCACCGACTCCCTCACCCCCTTCCTCCAACGCCCCCCCCAACTCCTCGCCCAAGATGAAGAACAACTACTCACCTGGTCCGCCCGCATCGTCAAACTTGCCCGCGACCACGGTTATCTCGCCAGCACCGCCGACGCCATCGCCATCCACCACACCGCCAACCTCCTCGCCAACCTCCGCGGCCGCCCCCATCCCACCCCCTACGACTTCCAAGACGCCGCCATCACCTGCCTCGAAAAAGAACGCACCCCCAAACAAAAAAATATCCGTCAACTATGCCGTCTTTTACTTGGCGGCGACCGGGTTGGCCGCGTCGGCTACGCCTCCCTCCCCCCACTCGCCCAAGACGTCTACGACCGCCTCAAACCACTCGCCAACCAGATAAAAATCGATGCCAAAACCAACCAACGGGCCCTCATCGACCTACAACAAAACCCAGACCTAATCCCCTGCTCCGATCTACTCTGGCGCTTACACTACCTCCTCGGCCCCCCCATCCTCATCCCCATCATGGGCCAACGCGCCCTCGGCCACACCCCCACCCAAGAATCTTGGGACATCCGCCTCGGCAAATACCAACGCCAATTCATCGAACTCGGCTACCAAGCCGTCACCGTCGAACAATGCCTCGCCCAACAACTACGCCGTCACGCCCACGACCCCCAAATCAGCACCGCCGACCTCCTCGCCCTCGCCGAAGACAGCCTCCTCTACCTCCCCCACAACCCAACCCTCACCACCGAACTCGGCCAACAAGCCACCCGCCACCTCACTCAAGAAACCGGCGCCGGTGACGCCCCCAGCATCTTCGACCGCATCCGCCGCCTCATCCACCATTTCCGCGCCCAGCCCGATGGCTTACCATCCTGGCTAGAACAGTTTGTCACCACCGGCTATACCCATTACACCAGCCTCCTCCCCCAAGCGTTTGCCGATCAAGGCACCTCCCCCGCCCAAATCGCCGCCATGCTCGCCTTCATCCTTACCCTCGAAAGCCTCGCCCTCTCCCTCGGCTGCCAACGCGACCAACTCCTCATCGCCCTCGACCAAATCCCCACCGCCAACACCCATCCCGCTAAAATCGGTCTCCTCTGGAGCGCCGACTGGCTCCTAAATCGGCGTACCATCGAGGCCATGCGCGCCGAATTAAACCAGATCAGCCACAACCCCCTCCGCCTCTCCACCCTGCCTGACTACCTCAACGGCTTCATCCTCGCCCTCAACTTCGCCCCCGGCATCACCCCCTTCATTGTCGAACGGCTCAGCCACCTCTTCGCCACCCTCCCCGACCACCTCCTCCTCCCTTGGCTTCCCAACTTCCTCCTCCAACTCCGCCCCCACCAACACCTCCTCACCACCCTCATCGCTGAAGCCAACCAACTCTTCCCCGCAACCCTCACCGACCTCGATAGTTGGCTCCCCCCCTTCACCCCTGCCCCTACCCCCCTCACAAACGCCCAACCCAGTAACCCACCAACCCATCAACCCACCAGAACCTTGCTCCTCACCCACCCCCACACCGCCCAAGCCCTCCTCAACCAAGCCAACCTCCCCCACCAACCCTGGCCCGCCCCCACCGAAACCGCCCCCATCGAAACCATTAATCAACCAATCATCAATCTCCTCACCACCCACCCCCACACCCTCAACGCCCTCCTCAACATCATCACAACAAACCCATAACCTCCCTTAAAGATACTGCCGTTTTTTACAACATTTCACTGTCCACACTAGAGGTGGCGCGATTTGTTAAATCGCCAGACTTCCACCCAAACACCCCTCATCACTTCACCAACAACAAAAAATCTGTCCAATCCCCAAAATCCGCGTCAAAATCCACCAAACATCCCCTGCACCAATTCCTAACTCAAACGTACACGCCTGTCTGCGGTCACAAACATGCATCCCCACAAACTCGCTTCCCGCCACCTTTTATGCTAGAATAGATAGTTTGTAACCAATAATAAAACTTTACATTTTAATAAACTTCCCCCCACTTTAAGATAGTGCAACACCACTACTGGAAATTAGCATAAGCCGTTCTAGGCAGTGACTGAATTTACAGTAACAACGCGGCGTTGCCCACTTTAAGTTTAACTCACTTACCGTTTGTGGCCCCTATCGAGGCCGCCATTTAAGCCAATCTATAATTAATAAGAGGAACTATGCAACAAATTGTCGAATGTGTCCCCAATTTTAGCGACGGTCGTCGCCCCGAAGTCTATAATGCCATTGCTGATGCGATCCGCTCCGTTGATAACATCCGCTTCCTAGACCTCAGCGCTGACCCAGACCATAACCGTACCGTCATAACCTTCGTCGGCTCCCCCGATGATGTCTCCGAAGCCGCTTTCCGTGCTATCCAAAAAGCTGCCGAACTCATCAATCTCGATGAACACAATGGCGAACACCCCCGCATCGGTGCTACTGATGTCTGCCCCTTCATTCCCGTTCAAGGCATCACCCTCCTCGAATGCGCCTCCCTCGCCACCCGCCTCGGCCAACGCGTCGGCGAAGAACTCAACATCCCCGTCTACCTCTACGAACGCGCCGCCACCCGCCCCGAACGCGAAAAACTTTCCGATATCCGCAAAGGGGAATACGAACTATGGAAAAAAGAGATCGGCGTTAAAGAATCACGCCAACCAGACTTTGGTCCCGCTGAACCCCAAAAATCCGGCCCCACCGTCATCGGCGCCCGCCCCTTCCTCATCGCCTACAACCTCTACCTCAACACCGATGATGTCGAAATCGCCGATAACATCGCCAAAAACGTCCGCTATACCAGCGGCGGCTTCCGCTATGTCCAAGCCAAAGGCTTCCTCGTCGAAGGCCAAGGCCAAGTCAGCATGAACTTAACCAATTACAACCGTTCCGCCCTCCACCAAGTCCAAGAAGCTGTCCGCCGCGAAGCCGCCGCCTACGGCCTCACCATCACCCACGCTGAACTCGTCGGCATGATCCCCCAACAAGCACTCATCAACAGCGCCAAATGGTATCTCCAACTCCACGACCTCGATGACAACCAAATCCTCGAATACAAAATGCAAGCCATTGCCGCCCAAGACAACCTCCTCCCTAAACAATTCTTAGAAGCGACCGCCAGTGGCACCCCCACCCCCGGTGGCGGCTCCGTCGCCGCCCTCGCCGGCGCCCTCGCCACCGCCCTCGGCCAAATGGTCGCTGGTCTCACCACCCGCCGCCGCCGCTACAAAGACGTCGCCGAAGAAGTCCATGACCTGCTCGTTCAACTCGGCGACCTCCGCCGCCAACTCACCGACGCCATCGCCGACGATGCCGCCGCCTTTGAAGCCGTCATGGCCGCCAGCAAAGACAAATCCTTAGAGGGTGATGCTAAAAAACAAGCTGTCGAAACCGCTACCAAACAAGCCGCCGCCATCCCCCTCACTGTCGCCCGCCTTAGCCACCAAGCCGCCGAATACGCCCTCCGCCTCGCCACCATCGGCAACCCCAACGCCGTCACCGATGCCGCCGCCGCCGTTATCATGGCCCGCTCCGCTGTCGAAATCGCCGGCCTTAATGTCAAAATCAACCTCACCACCTTAGAAGATCGTGAGCTAGCCCTTGAATGGGGCGCCGAAATCGATAAACTTAAAGAAACAATTACCATTCTCGCCGCCCAAGCCGCTCAAGTAGCGGCCGAGCGCGGTGGCTTTTAACTAACCACAAGGTCCCGATAACAATTATCGGGACCTTAACTTAACCCTAACCAAATCGGTATGAATCAACGTCTAATCAACTTAATCATCTTGCTCATCACCCTAACTGCCTGCCAAGCCGAATCAGCCCCCTTGGCCGCTGTCTCCGCCAACCAACCAAGCACCTCGACCGGCCCCGCTTGCACGAACTGTGACCCTGCTACCAACCGCCCGCCCACCACACCCCTCGTTCCCACACCAACCCTCGTCCCCACTATTCCCCCTCTCTTACCACCACCCAATACCCAAAGCCAATTCATACCCCCCGCCCTCCCCACCGCTCTCCCCACCACCACCCGTCTCTGGCCCACCATGACCCCCACCAGCTCCCCCACACCACTCGCTTCCCCCACAGCAACCGCCACCCCCTTGCCCACCTTCACGCCACCAGCCCTCCCTTTCACCCAATCATTTGACCATTATTGGCTTGTCCGCCCCATCCCCCAAGGCGGCGTCGTCTGGACCGATAAAACCTATCCTTACGGTAGCACTCGCAGTGGTACCTTACGCCCCCATCACGGTGTTGAATTCAACGTCCCTCGCAACACCCCCATCCTCGCCGCCGCCAGCGGCACCGTTGTCGTCGCCGGCCCCGATGATACCGTCGTCTATGGTGAAACAACCAACTTTTACGGCCAATTAGTCGTTATCCAACACGAAAGCCAATACGAAGGCCAAAATGTCTACTCCCTCTATGGCCATCTCGATGAAGTCCACGTCACTGAAGGCCAATACGTCAATGCCCATGACCTGTTAGGCCTCTCCGGCTCCACAGGCGTCGCCGATGGCGCTCACCTCCACTTTGAAGTCCGCCTCGGCCGCAACAGCTACGACGCCACCCGTAACCCCCTCCTCTGGATCTACCCCTTCAGCGACCGCGGCACCATCGCTGGCCGCATCACCTGGCCCGATGGCTCCTTCGTCCACGAAGCCCCTGTCGAAGCCCGCCGCGTCGACGCCAACTCCCGCTACGCCGCCACCACCACCTACGCCCAAGGCAATGTCAACCCCGACGACTACTGGGACGAAAACTTCGCCCTCGATGATATCGAAGCCGGCTATTACGAAGTCATCGTCCGCGATGGCGAAGACAAATACACCGCCGAAGTCTGGGTCTACCCTTATCAAACCAGCTTCGTCGAAATAACAATCGAACCTTAGGAACCTTATGCCCACAACCCACGATACGTTTAAACGCCCCCTCCGCGACCTCCGCATCTCCATCATCGACAAATGCAATTTCCGCTGTCCCTACTGTATGCCCGCCGAAATCTTCGGTGCCGATTACAACTTTTTACGCAAAGACGAACGTCTCTCCGTCGCAGAAATCGTCCGCCTCGCCCACCTCTTCGTCCAAGTTGGCGTCACCAAACTGCGTATCACCGGTGGCGAACCCCTTATCCATCCCCAACTCATCTCCATCGTCGAACAATTAGTCGCCATCCCCGGCCTGCAAGACCTCGCCCTCACCACCAACGGTTTTTATCTCCCCCAACACGCCACCGCCTTACGGGACGCTGGCCTCCATCGCCTCACCATCAGCTTTGACGCCCTCGATGAAGACATTTTCCAAACCATGAACGGTAATCGTGGCACCGCCGCTCAAGTCCTCGCTGGCTTTGCCGCCGCCGAAGAAGCTGGCTTCGGCCCCATCAAAATCAACTGCGTCGTCAAAAAGGGCATCAATGAGAGCCAAATCCTCCCCCTCGCCGAACATTTCCGCGATACCGGCCACATTTTACGCTTTATCGAATACATGGATGTCGGCAATCTCAACGGCTGGCGTCTCGATGACGTCGTTCCCGCCCAAACCATCATCGATACCATCAACGCCAAACATCCCCTAACCCCCATCCCCCCCAACTACCCTGGTGAGGTCGCCAATCGCTACCGGTACGCCGATGGCCGTGGCGAGATCGGTCTCATCGCCTCCGTCTCCAAACCATTTTGTGGCAGTTGTAGCCGCGCCCGATTATCCAGCGCCGGCGAATATTACACTTGTCTCTTCGCCTACAAAGGGCTTGATCTACGCGCCCCTCTCCGCCAAGGCGCCTCCGATGACGAACTAATCGCCATCATCACCCATCGCTGGCAAAAACGCACCGACCGCTACTCCGAATTACGCACATCATTCACCGAACTGCCCGACAAGGGTGCCGAGATGTACCGTTTAGGTGGCTAAATCACTGTTTTCTTCTTCGCCAAACCACTTATCTTTGACGAGGTATAACGGCCGTTGCTTCACCTCATCATAAATCCGCCCTAAATACTCACCAATAATCCCCAACGAAATCATCTGCACCCCACCCAAAAACAAAACCGTTACCAACGTCGTCGCCTGCCCCACCAACGGTGGCGTCGGCCCCACCAACCGCAACACAACCACCAACACAATCGCCAAGGCGCTCAAAATAGCCAACGCAAACCCAAAATAAGTCGCCAAACGCAACGGAAAATACGAAAAACCGGTAATCGCATCAATTGCAAACGGCAACATCTTGCGCACACTACTAAACTTTGACTCACCCGCAAACCGCGCCTTCCGCTCATACTTCACCCCCGTCTGCTTAAAACCCACCCACGGCACCATCCCCCGCAAAAACCGATTTCGCTCCCGCATCCCCCGCAACACATCCACCACCCGTCGATCCATCAACCGGAAATCCCCCGTATCCAACGGAATATCTATCCCCGTAATCTGATCAATAATCCGATAAAACATCTTCGCTGTCCACAATTTAAACCAAGTCTCCCCTTCACGACTCGCCCGCACCCCATAAACCACATCATACCCCTCCCGCCACTTGGCCATCATCTCCAACACAACCTGCGGCGGATCCTGCAAATCAGCGTCAATTAAAGCTACCGCTTCCCCCTGCGCATGATCCAAACCGGCCGTCACCGCTTCTTGAAAACCAAAATTACGGGAAAAGCTAATCCCTTTAACCCGTTTATCTTGTTGATGGAGCTCTTTGATAATTTCGGCCGAGCGATCACGACTCCCATCATTCACCAAAATCAACTCCCAAGCCAAGCCCGCCCCATCCATCACTTGACTCACCTGCCGATACAACTCCGGCAAAACAGCTTCTTCATTATACACCGGCGCAATAATCGATAATTCTGGTTTCATCTCTCTTCCTTAAAAATTGTACCGCGATTTGCCCAATCGCCCATCCTCTATAAAAGCCCCTCTGGAGGTAGTGCGATTTGATAAATCGCACTACCTCCAGAAAACAACTAACTACAACGTATTAAACAACATACCTTCAAGACCAACTGTCAACACAATCTAGTTTAATACACATACACGATCATACCAACAAAAACGTAACCTATAAACCAACCCATCAAAATCTTAAATATTTACTTAACCTGAGTTCGACAATTCACAACCCCCTCCCAACGTCATTTCGAGTCCTCAAAGCCCCCTGGGGGGGGCTAGCTAATGATAATGACCTGGTTAAATCGTTCACTCACCCCAAAAGTAGCATAAAAAAGTCTCTTTAGATATCTTTATAGAAAGGTAGATAGTTA
>DATHYN010000387.1:0-2081 GCA_035459145.1 Anaerolineae bacterium
CCCACCCGCCACACCCACGCCGCCGACTTCTTCTGCCGCCCATACCACCCATACCCCGCCGCTTCACTCAACCACCACCCCGGCCCCAACAAAGAAAATGTATCCACCCGCTCCCGCACCTCACCCCCACAAAACGGACACCTAGCCAACAAATAAAGCGGCAACTTCGTCCGATAAACTTTAGGCACCTCAATCCACAAAAAATCAGACGGCCGATTAGCCCGCCGACTCAACGCCGTGCCCCCATATTGCAACAAACCCTCCATCTTCCCCATATTATGCAAAAATTCCCGATAACTATCCTCTGTAAACGGCTCATACGGCGTCAACTCAAACACAAAATCAGTATGACTAATCCGACCCACAACCCGCTCTAATACCGGCTCCACACCCTTCTCCGCCTCTAACTCCGCCAACAACTCTCTTTTTTGCCCCTTCAACACCCCAATCGCTTTATCAATATGCGCCGCTGACAACAACCCCCGCCCCAACTCTTGTCCCGCAATCGCTTCATCAATCTTAGCGATCATCTGCTCAATTTCAGCACGACGCTCAGACATAACACCCCCCTAGCTACGAATCACCCATCGAAAACCAGCCCGTTGATAAACCTTAGCCACCATCCCCACCCCCACTATTCCACTCTCGGCCCGCCTCCGCCAACCCGATAAGACCAAACGGCGACCGCCGCTCACCCGCTTCATTAACATGAACAAAATCAATCCCCAGCCCCCTCAACTTGTCTAATAACTGTTGCGATTTATCTATTTGCACCATACCATCAATCATACCCGAACTAAACCCAACCGCAAAACCATTAATCACATCTGATTCTATCACGATTCCGCCACCATTCCCCCACGGGCCCTACCCCATCCGCACCCCCTGTGCTATACTGCCCCCATGAAGACAATAACCAGCAAACTTTACCCTTACCGCTACCTATTAACCACCATTCTCATCGCTACCCTCGCCGCCCAACCCCTCTTCGGCCTCGGCCTCCTCAACACCCGCGGCGGTGGCGACAGCCCCTTCCTCCTCCAACGCCTCCACCAACTCGTCGCCATGCTCTACGATGGCAACTTCCCCGTCCGCTGGATGCCCGATGCCAACTATGGCCACGGCTACCCCTTCTTCCACTACTACGCCCCCCTCTCTCTCTACATCACCGCCCTCTTTAAATTCACCGGCTTCGCCTACACCACCAGTATCCAACTATCCCAATTAACCGCCTTCATCGTCGCCGCCCTCGGCACCTACGCCCTCCTCCGCCAATGGCAAAAACCACAACTCACCGCCCTCCTCGCCGCGGCCGCCTACACTATCGCCCCCTTCCACCTCGTCAACGTCTATGTCCGCGGCGACTCCCTCGCCGAATTCTGGGCCATGGCCTTTTACCCCCTCATCCTCCTCACCGCCGACCGCTACCTCCTCCAGCCCGATAACCGCCGCCTCGCCCTCAACGCCCTCAGCTACACCGCCCTCATTCTCAGCCACCAAATCTCCGCCATGATCTTCTCCCCCTTCTACCTCCTCTATCTCCTCCTCGGCCACTTCTGCCACCACCCCACCCAACGCCACCAACCCCTCCCCTGGCTCCGCACCATCCTCCCCATCCTCCTCGGCTTCGCCCTCTCCGCCTGGTTCTTCGTCCCCGCCCTCGCCGCCACCGCCGACGCCCAACTCACCGCCGTCACCGATGGCTATTTTCATTACAGCAACCATTTCCGTGGCTTCGATCTAACCCAAACATCTCTCCTCTTTGATTTTGATGTCGCCGCCGGCGGCGCCTTCCGCATGAGCCTCCCCCAAACCCTCCTCGCCACCCTCGGCCTCCTCACCCTCCTCTACACCCACTTCCGCCCCCAACCCGATCAACAACCATCCCACCACCCCCACCTCCTCATCACCCTCGCCCTCTGCTTCGTCGCCACCTTCATGATCACCCCCCTCTCTGCCCCCCTTTGGCGCTTCCTCCCCCTCCTCGACTTCACCCAATTCCCTTGGCGCTTCCTCTCCGTCCAAGCCCTCGGCACCAGCCTCCTCATCGCCTCGCTCGGCCAACTTCCCCGCCCCCAACT
>DATHYN010000388.1:0-20132 GCA_035459145.1 Anaerolineae bacterium
TCCTCACCATCACCACCCCCGGCCAACCCGCTTGGCGCCAACCATGGCACATGACCCGCAACGAGTGGACCTGGGAAGAAATCACCCTCACCGGCACCGCCGCCGCCATCGACCAAGCCGCCATCGACGCCGAACGCGCCCAACTATTTGAACTCTGGAACCAGAAAACCCCCGTTCCCCTCTGGGACACCCCCTTCCAACCCCCCATCGACCAATATTTACAATACAGCTCCCTCTACGGCGCCCGCCGCTCCTACAACGGCGGCCCCTACCGCACCTACCACGAAGGTGTCGATTACAGCGCTTACGGTGGCACCCCCGTCTACGCCCCCGCCGCCGGCACCGTCGTCGTCGCCGAGCAACTCTACGTCCGCGGCGGCGCCGTCATCATCGACCACGGCCTCGGCCTCTACACCGGCTTCTACCACCTCTCCGAAATCCTCGTCGAACCAAACAGCACCGTCACCCCCGGCCAACAAATCGGTGCCGTCGGCACCACCGGCCTCTCCACCGGCAACCACCTCCACTGGGATTTCCTCGTCAACGGCACCTGGATCGACGCCCTCAGCTGGCAAGAACAACAACTCGCTACGTGGCTCCTCACAGCTTGGAATGCGCCTTACCCACCCAACTCCCACACCGACTGATACGCCTCAACCTCCTCAAAATAAGCCACCAACGCATCATAAAACGGATGTGCCGTAATCGTCGCACTATCCCCAATCACCACCAAATGCCGCCGCGCCCGCGTCAACGCCACATTCATCCGCCGCGTCTCCTCCAAAAACCCCACCTCACCCTTCACATTCGCCCGTACCAACGAAATAATAATCACCTCCTTCTCCCGCCCCTGAAACCCATCCACACTATGCACCTCCACCCCCTCGGCCTCCACCCCCTCCCGCAACAACCGCACCTGCGCACTATACGGCGCAATCACCCCAATCGCCGCCGCCGGTACCCCACACGCTAACAACCGCTCCACCTCCTTCATCACCACCCCCGCCTCACCCACATTAAACCGACTCGTCCCCTCCTCCTCCAACTCCTCATCATAACCCGCCCCCGCCGTATCGATAAACCGGACCGGCCGCTCCAACCATTCCCCCTCAACCCCCTCCCAATCCGTCAACACATGCCCCGCCACCGTCCCGTCCGCCACCAAACCCTCATCATAAAATTGCCGCGACGAAAACGTCATAATCTGTTCATGCATCCGATACTGCCGCTCCAGCCGCCGCGCCGGCAAACCGGCCGCCACCAACCGCTCCATCATACTCACCCCCAACCCCGCCTTCTCCGCTTTCCGATCAATCACCACCGGCGGCAACTGACAATGATCCCCCGCCAACAACAACCGATCACTATACCACAACGGAATCCAACAAGCCGATTCCAAACTTTGCCCCGCCTCATCCACCACCGCCCAATCAAACCGCCTCTGCCCCAAAAACCGACTCTCCAAACCGGTCAATGTCGAACAAACCACCTCGGCCGCATCAATCACCCGCTCAATCACCCCCTGCTCCAACACCTGCGCCTCCTTCAACATCTCCCGCGCCTCCTGCCGCATCGCCCGCTTACTCCCCGGCGCCGGCTTCGCCCGCGTATACCGATCCGCCTGTCGAAACAGATCCATCGCCCCCCGCCGCAAATTATGCGCCATTCCCGTATCCGGATGATTCGCCACCTGCATATCCAACGTCTGATCACGCAACGCCGGCAACACCCGCGCCGGATGCCCTAAGCGCAACACATTCAACCCACTCTCCAACAACCCCGCAAACAAATTATCCACCCCCATATGGCTCGGCGCACACGCCAGCACCCGCTCTCCCCGCGCCACCGCTTGCTGAATAAACTCCACCAACGTCGTCGTCTTCCCCGTCCCCGGCGGCCCATGAATAATCGCCACATCTTCCGCCGCCAACGCCCACCGCACCGCCTCCTTCTGCCCCTCATTCAACCCCTCGTTCCGATAATTAATCGACGTTTCCGGCCCCCACATCGGGGCCCCTTCACCCAACAACACCCCCCTCAACACCGCCAACCGATCATTAGACGCCGCTTCTGCCCGTGCCAACGCCCGCAACTGCCGCTCATACCCCGCTTGGTTCATCGCTAAATCTAATTGAAACGCCTCCGCCCCCCAATCAATCTCTTCATCATTCCCCAACGCAATCTCAATCTCCTGCCGCCGCAACTGCGTCACCACCCCATTCACCGCCCCCTCGGCCGCCCCCTCCGTCGTCAACAAAATCGGCGTCCCCGGCGTCAACTGCGTCCACGGCAAATCCACCGTCCGATTCCGTTTCCCCAACGTCAACAACAACCGCCCGCCCAACCCAATCTGCTCATCCCGAATCACCAAACCGGTCAACTGCAACCCTTCCTTCTCCCGCGCACCTGCCTGCCCCCGCTCGGCCATCATCTGCTTATCCGCCGTCTCCGCATCCCGCGCCAACCACCGCCGCATCTGCCCCAAAAAGCTATCTTCCTTCCCCGACCCTTTTATCCCCCACACCTGCACCCGCTCCCCCTGCACCGTCGCCCCATCCAACGCCTTCACCACCCGCCCCAAATCACCCGCCGGCAACTCCACCACCGCCTGCCGTCCCGTCAACACAATCCGCCCCACATCCTCCTTGCGCACCTTCCCCTCTTCAATCAACAACCGCAAAATCCGCCCCTTACTCACCCGCCGTGGTAAATAATCAATAAATAACTGTTCCGCCATCATATCACCTTTCCGTCCAAATAATAACGCCCCATTCGGGCTTACTAGACTGTAAATAAATAATCTAAAAAATCACCATCACAGCTCACCTTATTCACAAATACCCCGAACAACCCTAACCTTACCTCTAAATCAACAAAAAAAAATCCCCAAAATCCCCAAAATCCGCGTCAAAAACCACCAAACCTTCCACCTACACACAATTACAACAGCAAATTTCAGATCACTTCAGTTACACTCTACTTACCATCATACTATTATAAAAAACTTGTCTTATCGCCATTCAACAGTTCACAATCTCCCTATCAAAAACTCCCACAACGGCGGCCCCAAAATCAAAAACCCAACCACCGCCGCCCCCACCGCTGTCACCAACACCGCTCCCGCCGCCGCATCCTTGGCCACCTTAGCCAACGGATGCCGCTCCGGCATCACCAAATCCACCACCGCCTCCACTGCCGTATTCATCAACTCCATCCCCCACACCGCCACCACCGCCAATACCAACACCCCCATCTCCACCCGGCTCACCCCCAGCCCCCAACCAAACAAAAAAACCAAGACCGTCGCCAACGCATGAATCCACATATTCTCTTGTGTGCGCAAACTATGCCAAATGCCCGCTCCCGCATACCGAAAACTGCGCAACCGCCGCCGAATCAATCCGCCTAAAACATTAAGTCCATCTTTTTCCACACTCAATCCTCGGCCGGCCCCGTAATTTCCGCCCCCAACTGCTTCAAAATCTCCGCCTGCGCCCCCCACATCTCCCCCTTCTCCACTTCATCCCCATGATCATACCCCAACAAGTGCAACACACCATGCACCACGAGGAGTTGTATCTCGGCCACGGCCGAGTGCCCCCCCACCACCGCCTGCCGCACCGCCGTCGGCCACGCAATCGCTATATCCCCCCAATGAATCCGCTCACTCCCCGCTATCTCCGTCCCATCCTCAAAACTTAACACATCCGTCGGCTTATCCATCTGCCGATAATCCCGATTCAACACCCGCACCGTCTCATCATCCGTCACCAACACATTCACCCGCCCCGCCCCCACTGCCGCCCAAACCAACGTCGCCCGCGCCCCCTCTTCTACCTGTGTCAACACGACGGTTGTGACCGCTTCCGCCACCATCTCATCAACCGTCACCACAATCTCAAACATCCTCTTCCGACTCCGTCACCACCACACTCTCATCACCCGCTTCCTCAACATCAGCCTCATCTGGCTCCGTCACCACCACACTCTCATCACCCTCTTCCTCAACATCAGCCTCATCCGGCTCCGTCACCACCACAGATTCTTCCTCATCAGCCACTACCTCTGTCTCCGCCACTAGCTCCGTCGCCTCGGTTGCCGCCATTTGCTCCACCGCACGTGGCGGCAGCGCCCCCGCCTTCCCCGATGGCGATCCCACCGTCACTATCGGTGCCTGAATGGGACCCTTTTTACCCTTTGGTTTCGCCCGTAAAGAATCGTCATCAGCTTCCGTTTCAACTTCTTTTTCACTCACAACCCCCACTTCCATCGTGTCAGCGTCCTCCGTCTCCTCCATAACAGCTTGACGCATCTCACTAATTGCGTCATCATCAATATCACTCTCAGCCGCAACGAGCTCAAATTCGCTTTCCCTCAATGCTGTCAGCACCTCATCACTCTCTACCACCGCCATCACCACCGACGGTTCGGCATCATCGGGCTCCGTAACCGTTTCATCAACTTCAATTGACAAACCCTCATCAACTTCATCAGCCAAACCAACATCTTCTGGGGCCACATCATCAATCGCTGGTTTTTCCTCAAAGTCGACAGCCGCCGTTTCCCCCTCGGCCTCAACCACCGCTTCCGTTACCCCAATCTCAGTCACCCCTTCATCATCTTCATCAACATCCTTAGGCGGATCTTCCAACTTCTCATTCCCCGGATATTTAATACGTACATGAAAACGCCCTTGCAACGTCTCTATAAACGAAGCCCGAATCGCCTTAATATCAGCCAAAGTTAAACCAGAAAAGTCTAACTGCCCTCCCTTTAAATCATCATCAACAATCGAATTAACCAACCGTTCAATCGCTTCCAATGTATTCGGCCGCAACGCATTCGATACCGCATCAATCGCATCCGCTAACAGCACAATCCCCGTCTCTTTTGTATGGGGTAACGGTCCCGGATATTGGAACAAGCTCACATCAACCGCCTTCGCATCACCACCCGCTTGCGCCACCGCCTTCGCATGGAACGCCCGCACCAACCGCGTCCCATGATGAGACGCAATAAACTCCTGAATCCGCATCGGCAACCGATACCGTCGCGCCAACTCCAACCCATCCGTCACATGCCCCACAATAATCCGCGCACTCTCATACGGATCCATCGTATCATGCGGATTAATCCCTTCCTGATTTTCTGTATAAAAAGGCGGGCGACTAATCTTCCCAATATCATGGTAAAAAGCCCCTACCCGCACCAACGTACTATTCGCCTTAACTCGCTCGGCCGCCTGCTCCGCCAAATTCGCCACCATAATACTATGATGATACGTCCCTGGCGCCCGCCGCAACAACTCTTGCAACAACGGATGATCCAAACGAGACAACTCTTGTAACTGCAACATCGTCACAATCCCAAACAATGTCCCCGCTAAGAATAAACCCGCAATCGCTAAGCTAGCTGAAAAAAAGATCCCATTTAAAAAACCCATCCCGATAAGTTGGACCAATGAAAACGGCTGTAATAAGTCAGGTTGCAAATGAAAGACAAGAATAACCGCCACATTCCCAAACGCACTGATTAAACCCGCCCGGAAAAAGCCATTAATCTGATAAACATTGTTCATCACCAACACCGCCAACGTCCCCCCAACCGTCAAATAAGCCACAATTTCTAACGAACTATCTGTTGCCAACGCCACCAACCCCACAATCCCCACCGTCACAAACAACGATAACCGTGGTTCAAAAATAACCGCTAACAACATCGACAACGCCGCCATCGGCATCATGTACGGCAAAAAGGGCCCCGAAGCAACCATAATCTTGGCCGCAAACGCAAAAATGATAATCAACACCGTCAATAAAAATAAATGGCGGGTCCAATTCGGCATCTGAATATGAAATTGAACCCAGTATAGTGACAACAAGATGGCAAACAAAGTCGAGGCCATAAACAAAGCGGCTACACCCCACCAACTTGTCTCGGGTTGAAGTAAATTCATCTCTTCAAGCTTTTCTAAATGAAGCTCATCAACCACGATACCTGTCGACACAATCGTTTCATCTTTGGTAATGGTCACAATTTGTGGCTCAACCCCCTCCCGCGCCGCTGCGCGGCGCTCACCCGTCGCCACATCATCAAAAAAAGCGTTAGCCACCACAAATTGCGGCGCCAAACTACTCACTACCGCTTCCTGCGTCCGATTTAAATCAAAACTAATCCGTTGGCGCGCCGCTCGGCGCGCCTCCGCCAATGCCGGCTCCCGTATCTCCTCCTGCATACTCTCTTCAATCGAACGCAAAACATTCGTCCGCACCGCCCGATACTCCTCCTCCGGCAACCCAATCAACGCTTCAGCCACCGCCGTTTCAATAACTAAATCATCAATCGATTGTAAATATTGGGCCTTCGTCACTAAATCCGTGACCGGATCCGCCCGCACCGTATCCATAAACGCAAACACCGCCCGCGCCCGGTTCGTCTGCGCCCGACCAATGTTCGTATCCATCGATGTGTACACATCCGGCACTAAATTAACCGCCCGTTCTTGCGCCTCGGCCGTCAAATAATCACTATAATAAGTCTTCGTAAACGGCGCCACCACCTCTTCATTAGCCGGCAACCCCAACTGCATCGGCGACGTACGCACCCATAACAAATCTGTGGATAAAACGACCGTCAACCCCAGCGCTAATACGCTCGCAAATAAACCAATACGAATATCTCGTGTAAATCTCTGCCAAAATGAAGGGTTGTTGTTCACAATATCCTCAAAAGCGTTAACTCAATAACCCACGTACAACTTCATTAACCAAACGTCCATCCGCTTTGCCCTTCACTTGCGGCATCAATTTCCCCATAATTTTCCCCATATCTTGTGGACCAGTCGCTCCAACATCAGCAATCGCCTGCGCAGCAACCGCTTCAATCTCTTCACGGCTCATCATCTGTGGCAAATAGGCCTCAATAATCGCTAATTCTACCTTTTCTTGCGCCGCTAACTCTTCCCGACCACCTTTTTCATACTCACTAATACTTTCCCGGCGCTGTTTGGCCTGTTTTTGCAACATCGCTAACACCCCCGCATCATCTAATTCCTTCTGCTCATCAACTTCGATTTGCTTAATCGCCGCCATAAGCAAACGCAACACATCCCGCCGCTCCCCATCTTTGGCAATCATCGCCACTTTTAAATCAGCTTTTAACTGTTCTTTTAAGCCCATAATCTCTAAAATTATCTCCTCTTTTCTTATAAGTGTAACAGGATTGTATCACTCGCCTCAACACCATGTCAAACCAGCCCGAAATCCCCCCTCGCCTAAGTTTGCACTTCCTACTAAAAAAACTTAAAATACACTCCTCTACACTCACCTTACCAATTCCATCATTATCGTGAACACCAATTGGTTAAATCAAGGAGAAGGCATATGTCACGTTTACTAATACGTACCATCTTTCTAACATTTTTAAGTTTGACCCTCATCGCTTGTGGGAGCAACACCACAATGACCAACCCGACCGCTACCCCAGAACCGACCGCTACCCCTAATCGCCTACTCAATATCTACAATTATGACACCTACATTGACCCCCAAATATTAACTGATTTTGAAGGCATTCACGGTGTCACCATCAACTACGAAATCTATGATAGCAATGATGAGTTGTATGCTGAGCTTGTCGCCAATCCTGGTAAATACGATATTATCGTTCCCAGCGATTACATGGTCGCCACCATGCGACAAGAAGACCTACTTTTACGTTTAGACAAAACCCAAATCCCTAACATCATCAATATCGCCCCCCAATTCACAAATCGAAGCTACGATCCACGTAACCAACATTGTATCCCTTACCAATGGGGCACGATGGCTATTGGCTACAATGTCAAAACGATTGGGCGCGAAATTAGCTCTTGGCAAGATTTCTTCGCACCGGAATTAGCTGGCCGGATCGCCTTAATTGACGAAGGTCGCAGTATGTTAGGCATGACCCTAATCGCCCTCGGCTACAGCCCCAACACCACCGCCGAAGAAGAAATCAAAATCGCCCGCGATTTCCTTATAGAGCTGGCCCCTAACATCATCGATTATGCCCCAGATACCGGCCAAGATATGCTCTTGAGTGGCGAAGCTGATGCTGTCGTTGAGTGGAATGGTGATATCCTTCAAATTATGGAAGACAATCCTGATATTCGCTACCTCATACCAGACGAAGGTACCATCATCTGGACCGATAACGCCTGTATCCCCGCCACTGCCCCTAATCCAGAAATGGCCCACGCTTTCCTAAACCACCTCCTCGATGCCAAAGTCGGTGCCCAACTGTCTGAATTCATTAGTTACGCCTCCCCTAATCAAGCCTCTTTAGCCCTATTAGACAGTGAAACTCGTCAAAACTCAGCCCTGTACCCACCCAGTGAAATTCGTGAAAAACTGTTCTACATCATCGATCTAGAGCAAAACAATCGGCTTTATGATGATGCTTGGGCAGAAGTTCTCGAACATTTTAGAGCCAATCAAGAATAATGTCTGTGCAGGCCATCATTACCGGTCTCAATGGGACTGTAGCCCCTGTCGTCGCCAACTATTTTGCCAGCCAACATGTTGCTATCACCCCTTGGGATAGACGGTATGTCGCCACTGAGGATCTGGTCGAGATGAGCGCTTTTCTCGACCAGATTCGTCCTGATTGGTTTTTGCATATTGCTACGGGGCCGCCGGCCTGGGCCGAGGCCGTGGCTCAGCTTTGTGCCCAACGCCATATCCGCTTCCTATTCACCAGCTCTGTCTCCGTCTTTGCCGCCCCCCCCCACGGCCCCTACTCCCCACAACAACCGCCCAATGCAGACGATGATTATGGTCGCTACAAACGTGAATGTGAGCAACGTGTCCGCCAAGCCAACCCCCACGCTATCATCGCCCGCCTCGGCTGGCAAATCGGCCTCACCCCCCACGGCAACCATATGGTCGCCCACCTCCACAAAACCCAGCAAGAACAAGGCCATATCGCCGCCAGCCAAAAATGGTACCCCAGCTGTGCCTTTCTCGTCGACACCGCCGCTAATTTATACGATCTGATGACAACCGCCCCCACCAACTCCCTTCACCACCTCGAAGGCAATCCCGGCCTCACCTACTTCGACATCGTCACCCAACTCAACCAACTCCTCGGCTCACCTTGGACCGTCACCCCCACCAATGACCCCCAACTAGACAACCGCCTCACTGATGACAACCAAATAATACGCCCCCTAACCCAACATTTTTCTCCAAAAAACAGCCCATCCTAAATCAAGACCTGAGTTCGATAATCCCCCCCCTCCCCCAACGTCATTTCGAGCACAGTTCAATCCGCCCCACCCTTGACAAACATCACCCCTAAATCAAGGATTGAACGAAGTCGAGAAATCTACCCTAACAAAACCCTAACCAACGCTTACATCGGCTTAATCAATTATCGAACTCAGCTAAACTACCCCAAATGCTGCCGAAAATAACGAATCAAAATATCCGGATTATTCACCAAATGTTGATACGCATTCGCCCGATGTCCTGTCTGCACATAAATAGGGGGCGCCGTCTTCGGCGTCGACGCCACCATGCGGGCCACATTATCTAAACTCCCCCACTGATCACCAATCCCTTGCACATATAAAATAGGTGTCTTCCCCGCTCGTGTCGATGCCATTAACGGATCCACATCTTGCCAGGGTACACCCCCACCCAACAAATACATCTGCTCGGCCACCGGCAAAATCACCTTCCCCAACGGCCCCATCACATCATGCACATACCGCTGGAAAAACAACTTCATATTCGTCGGCTGCACCGCCACCGCCGCCGTCACCGCCTCCGTCTGCGGCAACGCATACAATAACGCATTCCCCCCCATCGAAAACGCCGTCACCCCTATCGGTTGACCCGCCGCTTCCGGCCGCCCTTGCACATAATCCAATGCCCCCAACAGATCAGCCGCTTCCGTTAAGCCAAACGTCACCGGTGGCGCATCCCCACTCAACCCATGGTTACGCATATCAAACATAAAAACATTGTAACCCGATTGCTGTAACGCATGCATCAAGCGTAATAAATCAACTGACGTGCTATTACTCAAATGGGACGCCAATGTATCGGCCGCATCCCCTAATCGATTCCAAGTCCAACCATGTACCAACACAACCGTTGGCCGCGCTCCTTCAGCCACCCCCTCTCCCGGCACAAACCACCCCGATAAACGCAATCCATCCCGGGCCGGAAACGTCACATCATCAAACTCCAAACCCACATCACCCGGATCACTCCACAACTTCTGCCGTGGCGGCGCTAACAAAAAACGAGCCAACATCGCTGCCAAAACAGCTGATAAACCCGCTACAAAACCAGATACCAATAAAACAAATCTTACCATTCGCCGGAAGAGATTCATAATACCTCCCTATACTCTAAAAAAAAGAGTTCTCACGTAATGGCGCACTCACCGGAGGATAAGCACGCATAAACATCTCATATCTAAATAACCAATTTAACACCACACGGGGTATAAACCGTGTGAACCCACCCCCACCCCCTTGACTTGAATGTTCAGCACTCGCCGCCTGCTTCGTCGCCAAGTAAGGTTTCACGTATACACTTGTCGTAATCTTCGTCGGATCCACTCCAATCCGCGTCATATCAATATCCTGATTCCGCCCCGCTTTCGTTGGATCTTGACCCCGTAACCGCATCGCCCAAATAAATAGCTTCAACCACCGATTGGGTATCACTGTATAATACAATCTCTCTGGTTGATACGGCTCCGGCCCAATCTCGGGATACATACCCGCCTGACCAGCCGCCTCAAATGCCGCCGTCATAATCTTCCAACAAAAAATATGGTCTGGATGAAAATAACCACCTGTCTCATCATGGGTTAAAATCACCTGTGGTCGTAATTCACGAATCAAGGCCACCAATCTGCCTACCGCTTCTGTCTCATCCGCCTGAATAAATGCATCTGGATGCTCATTCGCCGGATCATTTATATAACCCGAATCCCGATAATCAAGCCGATGCAACGTCCCCCCTAAAATCGCTACTGCTGCCTCTAACTCTTTCGCCCGCACCGCCGCCAACTCCTCATGTATCCCCTCAAACCCCTCGGCCACCGACCCCGCCGCCCCATCCGTCGCAATCACAATATGGACATCCACCCCCTCGGCCGCAAACTTCGCCAACGTCCCCCCAGGACCAAAAGATTCATCATCAGGATGGGCTAAAAAAGCCATTAAACATTTCCGACTCATAAATTTAATCCTCAAACAACTCTTCTAAAGCTGCCTCAAAGCGATCACACGCCTCATCAATCAACTCTGCATCGCTAAATAACGGCGGTCGCCACAATAAAACATGATTCGCCTCGCCACCACGCCCTAACCACAACCCCTCTTCCGCCGCCCCCATCTGAATCGATTCCGCCAAATAGGGGTCGGCTCCACGAAACGGTACCCCTATCTCCGTCGCCCAACTCAACCCAGCTCCACGCACATCTCCAAAAAACGGATACCGCATCTGCCAATCAAACAAACGCTCTGCCAATCGCTTTCCCCCAGCCATCGCCGCGGCCATACCCATTTCCGCCCGTACCAACCCACCTTCAACCATCGCCCACGCCACCGCCAACGATGACGCTTCTCCCCCGACCACCAATATCTCACCCCCGTCTAAATCAGCCCGCACCAATACAGCCGCTAATGGCTGACCACCCGCTAACAAATCACCTATAATTAATACATCGGGCCTAATATCAGCCACCTGATGCCCCCACCAATCTCCTAAACGACCCAACGCCGCCCCACTCTCATCCACCACCAACCAACTATTACTCTTTTCCGTCTGCTCTCGCCACCACAACCAATCATCAGCCACCAATGGGCAACAATCCGCTTCCGTTCCCAACGGCGTCAGCCACGCCGCACCAATCTCATGCTCTTCATAAGCAACCAAAGCCGCCTGCTGGCTGGCCACACGGCTTTCTTCTAAATCAAAACCGGGACCACCGCTAGTGGGTGCCGGAATCGACACCACCCCCTCGGCCTCCCGCCCCCCCAAACACAACACCTGCCCCCCCCGCCGCGCCACTGCCGCGGCCACCGCCGCCGTCGCCTCAGCCCGATCCGCATACCATCCCCCAAAAATATACCCGGCCGGTGCTAACGCCAGTAACCGCGCCGCCGCCGTCGCCGCCGTCGCGCCAGCCACCTCTTCTCCTGCCGCTAACCAACCTAAATGCCCACTCCTCACCCCACTGGCCGTGAAATCAATCATCGTCTCGCCATCTGGGGTGCTGAAACGGCCGTTATCCAAGTAACGACCGTCAAGCTCCGGCCAATTAGCCGTATGCCAAAAATTCACCCTAATGCGCCCCCGCCCGATGAAAATCTTGCATCACCGGTAACAACGGAATACGCTTAATACTCGCATACGGATGCCGCACACCAGGTAACACCATCAAATTCGCTTGTGGCAATACCCGGCTCAACCGCAACGCTTCCGGCAACGGAATTAACTCGTCCCGATCCCCCACACTCACCACAACCGGACACCGTACCCGCGCCACCATGCTTTCCGTCAAACCATTCTTGCCCAAGTCCGCCACCAAATCCGCCGCTTGACGAACCAATACCCGCCAATGACGACCACCATGCTCTTGCACCAACTGATTCGCATAATTAGGCACCTTCTCCGCCATCGTGTCCGGATCTAACTGCTGATGCATCTTCGCCACCGCTTCTTTCGTCCAATAAAATTTCGTCGCATGCATCATCAACGTCATCACCCGCCGCGGCTCATGCAAATATAACATCAACCCCAAATAACCACCTAAACTATAACCGGTAAAATGAGCCGCTTCAATCTTCAAATGATCCATCAACCCCGCTACATCTAACACCATGCGATCCATCGATAAGTTCGGCGCTTTATTATCAGAATGCCCATGCCCACGTAAATCCATCACCAAAATTTGATACTGTGGCGTCAACAACGGAATAAAGTTTTGCCATTGGGTATTCAATGACCCCAATAAACCTGGCAATAAAACCAATGTCTCTTTACCACTGCTCCCATGTAATTCATAATTAATCGTTGTCCCATCATCTGCTTTCCAAGTCGCTGTCATAACTTACTCTCCATACTACTGCAATCTATTGTTTTTCATCACGTACGATAAGTTGTTGGATAGCTGTAGCCATCCCCACTGCGTGTGTTTCCGTATGTGACAAACTAATCGCCCAATGAATATACCCTTTTTCTTGAGCTAACTTTTCGGCCCGTTCATGTAACACCAGTTCGGGCTTACCCCGCTCATCACATACAACTTCAATATCTGTCCAATTAATATCCCCAATTCCCGTGCCTAACGCTTTTGCTACCGCTTCTTTAACCGCAAAACGGCCAGCCAAACGAGTCGCGTTATCTTCACAAAAACGCCGTTCTTGCTCCGTGAAAAACCGACGATAAAACCGTTCGCCATGCCGTTCACGCGCTTGTTCAATACGGGCTACTTCAATTAAATCAACACCAACGGCTAACATCTCTACCTCATTCTGGCCCAGCACTAGCAATAACTAGATTTTCTGTACTCAAATACTTTTGCGCAATCATCTGTACCTGTTCCGGACTGATAGCACTTAACACCGTTCGATACTTCTGGAAATAATCCAATCCTAAATCAAACATCTCTAAATTCAAAATATTAGCCGCTAAGCCATAATTTGTCTCTAAACTAACCGGTAACCCACCCATCCGATACGCCACCGTATCAGCCAGCTCCCAATCGGGCACCAAACTATTCTGCATCTTGTCAATCTCAACCAAGACTGTCTCAATCGTCTTCTCCACATTTTCCGGTGCCACCCCTGTACTCACACTCCACGGCAACGGCCCAAAATCCCCTTCCAAATTACTTTCAATATAGTAGGCCAACCCCTGCTCTTCACGTACGTTCTGACCTAAACGCCCCATCATTCCAAAAACGCCTAAAATCGTATTCATCACGCTCAATAATAAATAATCCGAATGCTGACGAGGTATAACCGGCAACCCTAATAACACATCCGTCTGGCTCTTATGTGGCATCGGTACATGTACCCGTTGGTGACCAACTGGCATCGGCGCGGGTGGCATCGCCGGCATCGCTTCCTGCCCTGCCCTTGCCCACCGCCCAAACTTCTCGGCCACCAAATCATACACCTGCCCTTCCGTCACATCCCCCACCACAACTATAATCATCCCCTCTGGCCCATAAAAACGGTCATAATAGCTCTGTAAATCAGCCACACCAATATCCGCTAAACTGTGTGGATAACCGAGCACACTTTGCGCATACGGATGCTCACCATACATCTCATCATAAAAGGCCAATGACGCTTGCGCCCGTGTATCATTATCCCGCATTTTTAAACCAGTCAACGTTTGCGTTTTCAACCGTTCAAATTGCGGCTGAGGAAAAACCGGTTGCTGGATACAATCAGCTAACAAATCTAACAATGTCGGCAAATCCTCACGTAAACCAGATGTCCCAAACGATGTGAAATGTAACTCACTGCTCATATACAAGCTAGCATTCATCGTCTCCAACAACTCATATAGCTGTTTAAAACTATACCGCTTAGTCCCCCGCGTCAACATCATCGTCGCTAAATTCGATAAGCCCGCTTGCGCCCGCACATCGGTCACACTACCCGCCCTTAAAATCCCTTCCACCACCGCTACCGGTACACTATGATTCTCATATACCAACAACGTTAACCCATTGGCAAATTGATGCCGATGGATATTATGCGGGCCAGGATAAACTGTTGGGGTAGGCATGGGTATTGTTTGACTGATCATGACGATGTATGATACCAGTTTGTAGCGCTTCTGTCACCCATTTTCAGCCTCAATTTCACTATCCACTTCTGTTTTTGGCCGATCAACATTGATTACAAATTTTTCTAACGCTTTCACATCACGATCACCACCCACCACAACAAGCATATCCCCAGCCTTTAATCGCGTCTCGGCCGTCATATCCATCCGCATCTGTTGTCGCACAATTCGCTCTCTATCCTCCCCACCATACCGCTCCAACAAACCGATAACCGTCACCTGATGATGACGCCGAATATCTAAGGCCAACAACGTCTGCTCATGCCACGCCAACGGAATCAAAATACGCTGGACACTGTACCCCGGCACAATCTGTTTTCCCCCTTGATGATCTCGCTGTGTCCGATAAATACTGGTATGGTGCGCCAACACGAACGTGGTAATTAACACAATAATCGACGGTAACATATAGGCCGCCCCAAACAGCTCCACCGTTAACAACAAAGCGGCTAAAGGAACGTTAACAATCGATACCAAACTAGCCGTAATCGCTGGCGCCACTAAAATTTGTGGCGAATAGGGCAAGAAAGCAGCACAACCAGCCGCTACCATCGTCCCAAAATAGATTGATGGCACCAACAAACCAGCGGACCCACCCGAACCAATCGTCGCCAAGGTCGCTAACATTTTGGTCGCTAAACCAATAACCGCGATAAAACCGATTAAACGGCCGTTCAACGCCGCATCAATCGGCTCCTCACCCGCCCCCAACACCAACGTATACCGCAACTCAACCATCTCCTCCGGTATCATTCCCCACTCGGCCAAATACGGCAACCCCCAAAACACCCCAATCGCCACCGCTCCCGTAAACAACGCCCCCGTCACATGACGCACCCAAATATTCGGCTGCCGCTTGTGAAACCCATACTCAAAACTCGACCGCAACCGCGCAAAATATAAACTCACCAACGAAATCAAAACCGCGATCAAAATCAACGACAAATAATACCCAATCTCAATCGGCGGCACAATCCGCTCTTCCATCTCAAATATCGCCGTATGATCACTAAATAAATGGGTCATCAGAAACGCCGTTAACGCCGCAATCAACGAATATAACAACTTCTCAATCACCGGCCGCTTCCGATACATCACTTCCGTCGCAAAAAACGCCGCCGCCAGCGGCGTCCCCAATAACGTCGCCACCGCCGCCGCAATCCCGCTTAATTGCGCCGTCTGCAAATCATCCGGGTTGGCCGAGCGCCACCAATCCCACATCTGCTCAAACCAGCCTAATCGCTCCCCCGTCCGCTCCGCCAACGGCCGCGGCTTAAACAACCCCGCCGAGACACTCTCCCCAATTAAAGTCACACTCGCTTCCAACCCCCCACTACCCCCCGAACCAATCGTCGCTAACGTCGCCAAAAATTTCCGAATCGCCAAGCTGAACGTTGGTAACTCCCACCGACTCTCTAATCCCACCTGCCCCGTCAACGTCTGCTCCAACGAAGGCTCCGATGCATGGTACAACGAAATCGCTCGCTCCAAACCATCCCCCTCCGCATCCACTAACTCATGGATATGCCCCTCATCATCCCGATAATGAATGATATGAGGTGGCCGTAAATTAATCGCCAATGTCGTTAAAATCGCCCCTACAACCAAGGGTAGTAACACCCACCAAAATTCACCATTCTCCAACCAATGAATAACCTCATGAAAGATAAAATGGACGCTCTCTTTTAAACTAAAAACAACCGCCCACACCACCGCCCCCACCACCACCGCTTGGAATACCTGCCGCCGCTCTTCCGGATTAAAATAATTGGGCAAACCCCGTATCACACTCAAATGAGCTATCGTATCAGTTAATGATTTCAGTATGGCTCGCATAATTCTCCTCACCAATAGCTAACTCAGCTTCAACATCTTCATCGACAATCGGTTCATACGTCGCAATAATGCGCCCGCGCCCCTTCAAATACTTCTCCGCCACCGCCCGCACCTGCTCCACCGTCACCGTCTGCAACGCCGCCAACGCCTCCTCATGCCACCGCGCATGTCCCCCCATAATCTGCGATAAGCTTAACAAACCGGCTTGACTCGTTACACTCTCATTCGACAAAATAAACTGCGCCCGCGCCCGCTTCTTCGCCTTAGCCAACTCCTCATCCGTAATCGGCTCACGCTCCAACCCCGCCAACGCCACATCAAACGCCGCTTCCACCGCCGCCAACTCCTGACCATCCTGCAAAATCAACCCGATATCATACAGATACGGATCAATCGTCAACGATTGCGACCCGTACACCGCCACCGCCAAATCCTGCTCAACCAACGCTTGGTACAAACGCGAACTCTTATTACTCCCCCCATGTCCAAATATACCCCCACCCGTCAATATCGTATTGACCAACGCCAACGCAAAAAAATCTTCACTCCGACTCACCGGACTTGGATACGCAAACACCATATAAACCGCATCCCCTGGCCCCTTAACCACCACCCGCTGTTCCATCGTTAAAGGCATATCAGGTGGCGATGGCGGCGGCGGCTCCGCCGCCGCCTCTATCCCACCAAAATAATGCTCCACCCGCGTCAACATCTCTTCCGGCTCAAACGCCCCCACCAACACCAACACAGCTTGATTAGGTGCATAATATTGCCGATAATGCTGATATAAATCATCTCGCGTATGTCGCCGCAAATCCTCTTCCTGCCCGATAATATCATGGTGATACCCATGTGTCGGAAAAGCAACCTTGTGCAACGCCTCATACAACAAAAACATCGGCTGATTCTCATACATATGCCGTTCAGATAAAATCACCGTTCGCTCCGCCTCTACCTCCTCGGCCGTCATCCGCAAATTCATCATCCGATCCGCCTCAATTTGCAAAATCATCTCCGCCTGATGCGACGGCACCGTCGCATAATACGTCGTATAATCCAACGTCGTATACGCATTATAATTCCCCCCCTCTCGCGAAATCATCCGATTCAACGCATCCGCCCCAATCGCCGGCGTCCCCTTAAACATCATATGCTCCACCCAATGCGCCAACCCCGTCTGACCAGGCCGCTCATGCCGACTCCCCACCAAATAAGAGATCCACACGCTAGTGACCGGCACATGCTGCGTTGGTCGCAAAATCACGCGCAACCCATTGCTTAATTCTCTTGTCACCACATTATCAAATTGTGCCATCTCTTTGCACATCCTTTCTGAACTTATTACATCATTCCCCCCCAACGCTACTAACAGCAGGCTATTATAACGCTCTCTAACCGAAAGGGAAAATTAAAGACATCCCCATAGTTTGCACCTTCTTTCACTTATGACTAAACTTTAAGCATGACATTGGCTATCGAAACCACCCAACTCATCAAAACCTTTACCAAACCTGCCCGCTGGTGGCGACGCCACCCTCAGCAGGAGCCAACGGCCGTTAACGGCATCAACCTCGCCATCCCCCACGGCGAACTATTCGGCCTCCTCGGCCCCAACGGCGCCGGCAAAACCACCCTCGTCAAAATGCTCTGCACCCTCATCCTCCCCACTAGCGGCCACCTCGCCGTCGCTGGCCACACCCTCGACCAAGCCGCCGCCATCCGCGCCGCCATCGGCCTCGTCCCCGCCGACGAGCGCAGCCTCTACTGGCGCCTCACCGGCCGCCAAAACCTCCAATTCTTCGCCGTCCTCTACGGCCTGCGCGGCGCCGCCATCAACCAACGCGTCGATGAAGTCCTCGACGCCGTCAACCTCCTCGGCCAAGCCAACCGCCCCTTCAGCCACTTCTCCACCGGCATGAAACAACGCCTCGCCATCGCCCGCGGCCTCCTCCACCGCCCCCAAATCCTCTTCCTCGATGAACCCACCCGCAGCCTCGACCCCGTCGCTACCGAATCCCTCCACCAACTCCTCCTCCAACTCCAAGCCGAACAAAATATCACCATCTTCCTCATCACCCACGACCTCAACGAAGCCGAAAAACTATGCCACCGCGTTGCCGTCATGCACAAAGGGGACATCCTCGCCCTCGACCACCCCAACAACCTCCGTCAAAAATTACAAACCCACCTCCAATACGCCATCCGCACCAACCACCTCACCCCCCACCAACAAACAAAACTGCAACAAATCCATGCCCCCACCACCTTCGACACCATCCAAAATAACCACATCATCCATTTCGAGGCCAGCGAAACCGACCAAACCCTAACCAATATCCTCGACTACCTTCGCCAACAACAATATCCCATCCACAGCATCCACGGCGCCCCGCCCACCCTCGAAAAAGTCTTCCAACAATTAACCAGAGAAACGACCCCATGATAGCCATCCTCCGCGCCTTTTTGATCCGCGATTTTTATATCGAACTCAGTTATCGCCTCTCCTTCTTTTTCACCATCACCAGCGTCCTCTTCGGCAGTTTCACCTACTTTTTCATCGCCCAACTCATCGACGGCCAAGCCAACGCCTTCCTCGCCCCCTACGGTGGCGACTACTTCGCCTTCGTCATCATCGGCATCGCCTTCGGCGGCTACTTCAGCGTCGGCCTCAACGGCTTCACCAACGCCCTCCGCCGCGCCCAAACCACCGGCACCCTCGAAGCGATGATGATGACCCCCACCCCCGTCCCCCTCATCATCATCGGCTCGGCCGTCTGGAACTACATCTTCACCACCTGGCGCGTCATCGTCGTCCTCATCGTCGGCATCCTCTTCCTCAACCTCCGCTTCTACGACGCCAACTACCTCGCCGCCTTCGTCGTCCTCATCCTCGCCATCATCGCCTTCGCCAGCATCGGCATCCTCGCCGCCAGCATCATCATGGTCGTCAAACGCGGCGATCCGATAGCCACCCTCTTCGGCACCGTCGCCAACCTCATCGGCGGCGTCCTCTACCCCATCGAAATCCTACCCACCTGGCTCCAACCCTTCTCCTACCTCCTCCCCATCACCTACGCCCTCCGCGCCATCCGCCTCGCCCTCTTAACCGGCGCCTCCTGGGCCGAGCTCCAAACCGACATCATCGCCCTCATCATCTTCTGCCTCATCCTCTTCCCCACCTCCCTCCTCACCTTCCGCTACGCCGTCAACTACGCCCGTGCCGACGGCTCCCTCACCCACTACTAACCCCCCGCCTCTCCCATCTTCTCCCCCTCCTCTCCCATCCCCCGCCCCCGCGCCAACGTAACGGCGAGGCATCCGGCGCCTACCCTTCCTAAAAACGTCGTACCCCCTCTCGCCGGATGCCTCGCTCCCCTAACCTCTCTACCTGTATAACTTCACCTCGGCCTCCTCCCCTCCTCTCCCCTC
>DATHYN010000389.1:0-43828 GCA_035459145.1 Anaerolineae bacterium
CCACAACTGTCGCCACCCCCTGACTCACATCACTATCATCCAACAACACCCGACTACCCGTCGGTAT
Source organism: Anaerolineae bacterium (assembly GCA_035459145.1). GTDB lineage: Bacteria > Chloroflexota > Anaerolineae > Promineifilales > Promineifilaceae > DATHYN01. The sequence goes on from DATHYN010000389.1 coordinate 68, forward strand.
ATACAACACCCCACCATAAGACGCCTCCCCATCTCGTAAACTAATATTCGTGAACGTCACCGACCGCCCCGTCGTCAACTCCGCTACGCCCCCATAAAGCGCGCTCTGATGATTAGCATCAATCACCACACTACTACTCGTCGCGCCACTGTCCGCGCCCGTACAATCAGCCGTCGCCGCCACAAAATGAATATCCTTGTTAATCGAACCGATTCGTTCATCATAAAAACCAGCTGAAATATAGACCGTGCTCCCATCACTGGCCGCCGCCAACGCCGAACCAACCGTCCCATAGGCACATGCCGCCCCATCCACACCAACCCGTGGCGTAATCTCATCCGCCCCCGCATCATGCAAACTCGATACTGGCCGTGATTCCCCATCAATATCGACCATAATCGTATCATTATAATAATCAACGGCCGGCGAATAATACGGCAGATGATACAAAATCCCCAAATTTGGGCTTGTCTGCTGATTATTCGTCCCCGCGTGCGCATATTGCAAAAACGAATTATTAATCGTCGCTGTCCCATTCACCAAACCGGTCGCCGTATTGCTATAAATAATCAAACCATTGCCATTAAACGTAGACGCTACCCCTAAAATCGCACCCGCTAAATTCCAATTACCAGCAATCGTCGTCCCCGATAAATTCGCTTCAGCACCACTAAATAGTCGGATGACATACTCTTGTTGGCTTAAAAAATAGTTGTCAATAATCATGCTACTTCTCATATTAATCACCGTCCCACTCCCCGTCGCATAAAATGCACTGGCCGCAATCCCCCCGATATTTTGTTGGATATAAGCCGCTTCAATATCGGCCGTTGCCCCGCTCCCCAAATAAAAGCCGCCACCATATGTATTCGTCGCTTGGTTTTGCTCCAATAACAAACATTGATTCGCCGGCGTCACACAATGCGTGCCAACCGTCCCCAAATCAAAATCAATCAACGTCCCCACTCCCGTCCCATAAATCCCACCACCTGATGACGAGGCCACATTTTGCACAATCCGACCACTATCCACATACAATTTCGAGCCCGATGACAAGTAAAAACCACCACCAGCCGTGCGTCCTGTGTTATTCCCCACCAAAGTCGGCTGGTATTGCAAGATGATTTGCGACCCATTAATCCCATAAATCCCACCACCAAAACCACCTTCATTGTAAGAGACACTCACGCCCGCCGAACCATCCCCGATGTAAACGTTACAATTATCGGCCGCAATCCCACCACCACTGCCGCCCGCTATATTCCCATCCCCCATCGCGCCACCAATATCAGAGCCAGTCCGCAAACGGACCGTCCCCCCACCCGTGCAAAAAACCCCACCCCCATTTCCCGCCGCCGTATTCGAATGCAAACGCGAGTTATTCTGCAAAATCAAATAACCATTATCAATATAGGCCCCGCCCCCTTTATCAGCGGTATTTCCATACACCCACGTATCATCCAAAATAACCGTATACCCACTCTCAATTTGCAAACCACCCCCAAAATCAATATCCCCCTCGGCATTAATCAAATTAAAATTCCTCAACCGCACCTCATCCGTCCCCACCCCCGATGTCGTCCCCATCTCCAATACCGTATCCGTCACCCCATTCGCATTCAGTGTCGTATAACCAGTACGTGACGTACACCCCACATTATACCCCCCGATAATGGTTAACGTCTTACCATCAATATTAGCCGTCGCCGCCGCCCCCGTCCACGCCCCGCCCCCCACTGGTCGCCCAACCCAAATATCATCCCCGGAATTAGCCCCATTAATCGCTAACTGCAAATTATTATATTGACACCCATCCCCCACCGTCAACGTTGTGGTCAACCCTTGACTGCGGCCGAGGGCCCCCTCGGCCCCCTCCACTTCCTGCCACCCCACTTCATCATGCCACAACCCCAAACGCCGTACCTGTGCCACCTCACTCGCCACCACCATATCCTGTGCCGCCGCTTCCGCCTCTAAAGTTGTCATGTACGCCACCCACTCCCGCTCCGAGCGAACGGGGAGCGGCGCGGCCGCCCGCCGCGCCCCGTTCGCTCGCCACCACAATTCGCGACCGAGTAGTTCGGCCGAGGGTGTCACCCGCCCCCGCGGGCTCAACCGCCCCCACAACCGTGCCACCTCATCCCAATCCCCCGCCCCATACGCCACCTCAATCCCCAACCAAATCTTCATCTCCTCCTCCAAACCCCCTCCCTCTCCCTCTACTTCCACCACATCCCTCCCAAGATTATCATAACCATACCGACAACTAGCCTCCCCCAACTCGGCTCCCTGCGCCACCAACGAACACCCCTTCCCCCACAATACCTTTTTCTCAACCGGCTGACTCTCACTAGCTGCCACCGGCCACCCAGTCCACAACCAAACCCCAATCCCCATCACCCACAAACCCAAAAACAATCTCACCTGTTTCATCATCAACCTCCAGCACCTAACCAAAAAAATTTCCCCCTATTTTAGCACGATCCCCCCAATACACCCCGATTTCCCCAGGATGCGTGTCACATGCATCTGGCTAACTCAGTAAGCGAACACACAATGTGGACTTTTTTGGGACTCCTCCCCCCATTTCCCTTCTATAATATAAACATAACTTACCAACACATAGTTCTGGAGAACATAAACATGAAAACAAAAACAAATGTGAAAGCTGGCGGCAACATGCGCGGCTGGGGCGTCTAATTTTAGACCCTAACCAACTAACTCTTTATCAAAACCTTTTTCTATCGGAGACAACTACCATGAAAACAAAAACAAACGTGAAAGCTGGCGGCAACATGCGCGGCTGGGGCGTCTAATTCTAGACCCTAACCAACCAACTCTTTATCAAAACCTTTTCTAGTGGAGATAACTACCATGAAAACAAAAACAAACATAAAAGCTGGCGGCAACGCTCGCGCTTGGGGCTAAACATCACCCCTAACATCACCATCATCAGATGGAAAGATAAATAACCATGCAAAAACAGGGCTCACGCCCTGTTTTGCGTTCCCCCCTTCCTCACTCAATCAATATCCCCCGAAAATACCGCTTTACTTTTTCGGGGAGCTACCACCCCCCACAAAAAAAGACAGGGCTCTCGCCCTGTCTTTCATCACTAACGATAAACCTGACCCATAACCTCTAGCCGAAACCAAAGGCTATGGTCAAGCAACCACTCCCTACCCCTCCCGACGACGACGCACCATACCCACCGACACCACACTCAACATGCTCAAAACGATCAACGTCATAAGCATAAGCGATGTCACCACCATATTGCCCATATCACCATTAACCGTAACATGTTGCAATGCAATCGCTGTCGGTACAAATGTCTGCGTATTATAACCGAAGTTATTGTTAGTCGAATTCGCCGTCGACAAGGTCACGAACTGCACCGAGTTTGTCGCCAATTGTGTCGTTTGGAAATACCCACTCACAAATGTCCCACTTACATCAGTCACAATCTGATAATCACCCGCCGGCAAATTCGTGAATTCATAGAACCCACTACCATTACTAACCGTGGTACCCATCAAGAACAGTTCCCCATTTATCTCACGATAAAGCGCAACTGTTGCCCCTGGTACCAATGGTTCACCCACCAACCAACCACCACTACTATCCATATCATGGAAAACCAACCCGCTGATCGCCAATGGCGTCACGGCCTCATAACCAAAGTCAGCTGTGTAATTGGTCGAAACAACCCCGCCTGAATTGGTTAACGTCACCGCATAAGGCACACTTTGACTCTCATTATTCGTATTCGCTATACCACTGGTCGGAACCATACCCGTGAGTACACCATAGATATCAGACACATTCACCAAATAGTTACCTGCGGGTAAACCAGCAAACTGGTATTGGCCGGCATCATCCGTTAACGTCGTCCGCACTAAGTTATCAATCCCTGGTTCGATAACACCATTGTTGTTGGCATCAACCCATAAAGCAATCGATACACCTTCAATACCGGGCTCGCCAGCATCACGCGTACCATCACCATCCAAATCATGCCACAACTGGTTACCAATAGCCCCACCCGATGGTTGATAACCAAAATCAGCGTCCAATGTGCCAACACCACCACTCACACTCACCGAGGTTGCCCCATCAATCGTTGCATCCGGATCATAAGTCTGAATCAAATCAGCCAACACATTGCCGATGTCACTCACTTGTACGCTGTAATTACCATCCGGCAAACCGATAAACTGATAATTACCGTTCCCATCTGTCGTTGTCGTCGCAATAATATTGCCACTGCCATCCAACAAGTTGACGGTGACCCCTTGAATACCATCTTCACCGGCGTCACTACCATCACCATTCGCATCTAACCAGATACGATCACCAATCACTCCAGTGGCCGAGGGGATTTGATAACCAAAGTCAGCAAACATGATCTCTCTCATCGCCATTACATTGACCACAATCGTATGATCCAAGACGCCATCTAAATCATATGTTTGCACGTAACCAGCCGGCAATGTGGCCGCCACGACTGTCACCGTATAACTACCAGAGGCTAAGCCTGTAATCAACCAGCTACCATCTGCATCCGTCGTAACCGTACAGCCAGCCGGACAACTCGGCCCCTCCACATTAATATCCACATTCGCCAACCCCACCTCACCTGGATCTTGCAACCCATTACTATTCGCATCATGCCAGACAACATCACCCAACGCACTACCAGTGGCCGGAATATACCCAAAGTCTGCCCGCAAATAGATTTGTCCCGTCCCTAACTCAACCGCTAACGGATCACTACTACCCGTTGTTAAGGTCAACCCAGCTGGCAAGGTCGCTGCATCAACATCAACCGTGTAACTACCCGCTGGTAAACCAGCAAATAGATAATTACCATTCATATCCGTCGTCGCCGTCGCAATCGTGTCACCGGCATTATAGAAGACACCATCAATCGTCATCGCTACGGCTGCTTTCAACAGAACATCGACATTAGCAATGCCCGCTTCCGGCCCATCTTGAATACCATCCCAATCAGAGTCAAACCAGACACGGTCACCGATAACACCCGTCGCCGGATCACGTACGTAAGCAAAATCAACATCAGTTACATCAGTACCACTTACAGTAACTGGTATCGCATCAAGACCACTACTCAATTGATAACCTAACAAAATGTTATTGTCATCCGTAACCGCCACCACATAATCACCAGCCGGTACATCGTAGAAGATATAATCCCCACTCGCATCCGTGACCGCCGTCGCTACCACATTGCCACTACTATCCAACAAGGCGACCGTTACGCCACCAAGTGGTGGCTCATTGGCACCATCATCAACTCCGTTTCGATTAATATCATTCCAAATAGAACCGGACACCTCTGGTAACGCTGTGTTTTGATACCCAAAATCAGCATCCATGTAGGTGGTATCAAACACCGTCAAGGTAATGCTTGTCATATCATCAACCACACCATCTGGATCACCCGTTTGTGTATAACCAGCTGGTGGCGTCACCACAACGAAGAAGGTACCTACTGGCAAATCTGTAAACAGATAGTTACCACTGGCATCTGTGATTTGCGTACTTAACAACGCATCCGTGCCAGGGTCATATGTGCCATTCCCGTTGCTGTCATAGAACAACTCGACCGTCACACCAGCGATACCCAATTCGCCTAAATCCTGAACACCATTACCATTACTATCACTCCACACCGTATCCCCAATCGGGCCTAAACCAACATAACCAAAGCTTGTGCCGTTAATATCAGCCCCAGCCATCGTCACGCTTGTTGACCCTACTGTCGCCCCTGTCGTTGTCGGCTGATAGTTACCAAGCTGATTACTATTGTCATCAATCTGAATTGTGTAATCCCCATTTGGTACCCCACTAAAAGTGAAGGTGCCATCAGGATTACTAATGACCGTCGCGATTACATTACCACTATCATCAAGCAAGCTAACAGAGACACCACCTAACCCACTTTCACCCGCATCGAAGATACCATCTTGGTCAGCATCATACCATAAGCGATCACTGATACTCCACAACGCTGGATTATCAAAACCAAAGTCAATGTTTGTAATCACAGCATTGGCCACGGCCGCAATCGTTTGCGACACATTCGCCCCTTCACTCTCTGGCCCCGACGTCACCGTGTAACCTGCCGGCGGCGTCACCGCCACCGTGTAATTGCCGGGCGCCACATTGGTGAAATAGTAACTACCATCAGGCCCCGTGGTCGTCGTCGCAATCACCGTGCCACTGCTATTCCGCAACTCCACGGTCACGCCAGCGATACCAATTTCGCCTGCGTCTTGGATACCATCACCATTGGCATCAGCCCACACAAAGTCACCAATAACGGCCGTTCCCGCCACCGGTACATACCCAAAGTCAGCCTGCAAATAACTATCACCAGCCAACAAATTGATCTCCGCACCCATGTACGAACCAGCCGAAGGCGTTAACCCTGCGGGCAATGTCGCTCCATCAACCGCCACGTAGTAATCACCGGCACCGATGTTGCTAAACAGGTAGTTACCGTTGGCGTCAGTAACGGCCGTTGCCAACAACACATCATCACCACCACCAGGATTGCCATCTGGCCCCACACCATACAACTCAACCGTCACATTAGCCAATCCCGATTCACCCACATCTTGGATGCCATCACCGTCAACATCAAGCCAAACCGTATCACCGATACTGCCTAACGTCTGTTGCAACTCGAAATCTTGATCAACCGCGTTCTCATTAACACCTAACGTCAAATAAACATTACTCGGATTACTACCATCAGCATCAGCTAAACTAATATAACCAGCTGGGTTCATCTTCGTAATTTGATAAAAACCAGGCAACAAATCAGTGAAACTGTAATTACCACTCCCATCAGTTGTTGTAATCTGAATTTCATCATCCGCCGTCCCAATCAAACCATCCGGGCCAGCCCAAATCAAGAAGACCGTCACACCACTTATCGTGATATCACCAGGATCATCACATAAACCATCACCTGTGCCTTCACAAATCGTACCCGTAATGCTACCTAACTGCTCTTGATAACCAAAGTTCTGATTGCTCACATTACCATTGTTAATTGTAATGGCAATCACATTCGGCGTACCTGTGCCATCCGCATCATAAGTCGGCGTATATGCATTATTAGGCAATGTCGTATCAACCACCGCAATCGTATAATTACCATTGGGGATACCAGGGAATAGATAATTACCACTCCCATCTGTGACCGTACACGCTACCAACACATTACCACTATCATACAAACAAACGGTGACCCCACTCAAACCAGGTTCCGTATTTTGCGTACCACTCCCATCAACATCATCCCACACCGTACCACTAACATTGTAGGCGACGTTATTGTAGTACCCAAAATCAACTGTCAAGATGTCCGTCCCACTAAGGGTTGCTTGACCTCTATGATCAAGAGCACCATCATTATCAAAGGTTTGGGCATATCCTGTTGGCACTGTTGTGGGATCAACTTCAACAAAATAGGTGCCATCATCTAAACCAGGGAACGAATAATAACCGTTCGCATCCGTCACCGCGATAGCCAATAACGTCGTGCCATCACTCGCGTACAAATTCACCGTCACATTGGGCAAACCAATCTCACCCGCTGTTTGCAAACCATCACCATTCGCATCATTCCACACCCAATCACCGATAACCCCGCTATGGTCAACACCAAAGTCGAAGCCACCTAACTCTTGCCCCGCATTGACCCCGAAGGAGTAACTACTCAAGGTCGTCACATCCGTCATATCTGGATCAATCCCTAAGACATCAGCTTGGCTATAAGTAATGGTGTAATTGCCTGGCGGTACAATAAACTTATACTCGCCACTAGCATCAGTCACCGTCGATAACGACACGGGATTACCGTTAATATCAAAACCAGTTAAGCTCACTTGAACACCAACAAAGGTTGTTTCCCCCGCATAAATCCCATCACGGTCTGCATCATGGAACACATGCCCTTCAACTTCTGCCGCTTCAACGAAACCAAAGTCGGCCGTGGTATAAACTTCGCCAGCAGCTAAAGAAAGTGCATGCTCAGAACCAGTCGTCGCAATCATAAACCCAATCTGACCAGCATTAGCGCTCGAAGGCGGCGCTGGCACCTGCTGCTCTTCTGCTTTAACGATGTAATCGCCCGGGGGCAAATCACCAAAGGTATAAAAACCAGTGCCATCAGTTACGGCCACGGCCACCACAAAGTCGCCCGCACCCGTATTGATTTCACCATCACCATCACTATCATAATAAAGGACAATCGTTGTATTCGGCGCCCCACCCTCATCACCAGCCGTATCTGGCACGCTATCAACGTCACTATCATACCACGCATAATCACCGATAGAGCCGCTCCAGTTGTAACCAAAATCAACCGTATCGATAACCGTGTTATCCGTAGCTAACGTCACCAAAACTGGATTCGTCGTGCCCGTTGTTGGGCTCATGCTGGCCCCAATCGTTGATGTCACCGACGGATCCAACGTTGATGTCACACTGCTTGTTTCATCCACCGTAACCCGATAATCACCAGCGTAAAGCCCCTCAAAGATGTAATTGCCGTTCGCATCCGTGGTTGTACTAGCGACCACAACCCAGTTGCCACCAATCATCATCTCTAAATTGACCGTCACCCCAGCCAAACCAGCTTCACCCACATCAAAGACACCATCATTATCACTATCTAACCACACCGTATCTCCAATAGAACCACTAGCCGGCGGCCGGAAGCCAAAATCAGCAGCGCTGTACTGGTCAATATCGGTCGCCAACACGGCCGTATGGCTCGTTGCCGTCGTCGGTTGGTAACCTGCTGGTAAGCTGGTCAAATCAACCAACACATCATACGAACCGGTACTTAAACCGTAAATGCGATAGTTGCCAAACCCATCAGTGATATCATTCGGTTCACCAATGTCCCAAACCCCGTTACCATTCGTATCGATAAAGACACGGACATTGGCTAATCCAGCCTCCGTCGCATCTTGGATGCCATCAGTATCACTATCAATCCAGACATAATCACCCACACTAGCCGTCAACGCTGTTTCCGTCTCATTACTCACAATGGTCGACAAACTACCTGAATCCGAAATTTGTCCTTGATTCAAGATAACATCAACACCTGGCGGATCATTGACAGTCACTTGGAACGTGAGCGGCGGTGTAATCAATACACTATTAGATGTACCCGCGGTAAAAGTTGCCGTCCCCGATGTTGGTGCACCACTAAAGGTGACACTACCGGGCACAGCCCCAGCGGTTACATTATAAACATAGGTAAAGATAGCCGGACTACCAGGGGCAGCCGAAGCGGTCGCTGGCGTTGGCCCACTATTCAGCACCACACTAGCTACATTGCTACTGCTCACGGTCAAAGATGCTGGTGGCGTCACCGTAGCAATGCTGGTATCTGATGTGGCCACCATAGTCACTTCAATTTGACTGACACCAGCAGCTAATACCGGAACCGTACTGAGCGAAACATTTGTGGTCGGTTCTGGGGTCGCTTGCAATTGCCACTGAACCCGCAAGATCGGACGTTGCGCCACAGTCCCATTTTCACGGGTCGCATAACGGGCCTCACCCGCATCCGTACCCGTTGACAACAAGACAAACCCATTATTATTAACGGCACCATTGACCCAATTATTAACCGCACCCGTCACATTTAACGTTTTTAACCCGGTTGTACTTGGTACAATATTCCCTAATGACGCGGCATTATAATCACCAGCACCAAACGTACCCGCCGACCAATCACCAGCTAAACCAGCGTTACTATCATCCCAACTAGCACCACCTTGAATCCAAGGGGTCGCCATCACATGAACCCGATCTGTATGATTAGTCGCACGTGCGGTAGTAACATACAGTTCCAAGGTAGCATTGCTAATCGTTGCCCCAGCTGGAATACTGCTCAAATCAAAGGAGACCAACGCATGTTGAAGCCGGTCAGCGGCGGCTGGCCGCGTCCGCATCTCCGTAGTAAAACCAACCAAGGTTGTGGGACTATTGATATCAACATACGTATCTGCTATAGAAGTAAGTGGTGTCGTTGTGACCGCCCCACCATTACAGCCACCAGGAGTTGATTGCATATAAGTCACTTGTAAGTACGGGTCATTCGTTGTCGCCGCACCACCATCTTCCCGCGAGCGATAAACAGCATCACCTGCATCTGTACCCGTTGATATGAGAGCAAAACCATTATTGGTCGTTCCACTCGCCCAACTAGACACAGCTGCGGTCACATCCGCTTGCATCGCCACATTATCATATGGTACAAAGCCACCTAATGCCCCAGCCGCATAATCAGCCGCACTAAATGTCCCCGTTGACCAGTCACCAGCCCCAGCCCCATCAGAATCGTTCCAAGTCGCCCCCGTCTCCGTCCATGCCGTTGTCATACGATAAGCGGTATCAAAATGGTTGTTACGACCCGTCGCTACCGTCAAACCAAGACGAGCTGATTTAATCGTCAAACCAGTCAACGAACTGGTGTTAAACCGGATCAGGCCATAATTATAACTGGTGGCGTTGGCCGGCCGTGTTCTAAACGTCGCGATAGTCCCAAAATTACTGTTGGGGAGAGCCAAATCAATATAAGTATCCGCTACGGGATAAAGTGTTACCGTAACAGGACAGAGCGCCGCCCCAGGATTGCTATACGCACCAGGTGCACCAGCCGTATTGCTACCTAAAGACCAACTGACCGTCCCCGCTGAGTGCGTACCACCTTGCCCCACTGTGACAAAGGTTGTTCCCGCTGGGACTGTATCTTGAACAACAACATTGCTCAACAACTCTGGTCCTGGATAATACGGCGTAAGCGTGAAGTTAAGCGGATCAAGCGGGTTGGCTACCGTTAAATCAACCGCTTTTTGCAAAATAGCCACAAATGGGAAGTCAATATTCGTGACATTTTCACCCTCGGCCAACGTCACCCCATACAGATCAATCGTCGGCAAATAACCATCCGGAATCGAAGCGCTATTCTCATCCACATCCACCAAATAGTTACCCGCTGGCAAATTGTTGAAACTATAATTCCCATTCGCGTCGGTCACCGTCGTGGCCAATAATGGCTCACCTACATCAATGACCCCATTATTATTTGTATCTTGATACAAATAAACAGTCACCGCCGGCAACGGCAAATCCGTACCTGCATCGTAAATACCATTCTGGTTATTATCAATAAAGACCTGATCACCTATACTACCTGGAATTACTTCGTAAAAACCGAAATCAGCCAACGTATATGACCCAGTCAGGTTCGCTACCGGATGCGGATCAATCGTCGTTAGCACATACGGATTACTACTAAAATAGGTATCAAGATCAGGATCGTTTTCATCCACATCAACCAAATAACTGATACCTTCAGCTAAACCCGTAAAGCTATAAAGACCATTAATACCGGTCGTCGTTGTTGCCACCAGCACATCACCAACATCACGAATGCCATTACCATTTGTATCTTCATAAAGATTAACTGTAATATTCGGGATCCCTACATCCCCTAAACCAGGATTATAATTACCATCATTACCCCGATCATCAAAAACTAGATCACCAATCGTACCACTACCACCAGGCAAGTAGCCGAAATCAGCCGTCAAATATTGTTGATTACTAGCCAACACCAACGTAAATTGTAAGTTTAACGGACCACCATCAGGATCACCACTCAACGCATAACCAGTTGGCACCCCTCCACTACCCGCCGCAGGCACCTGAACCGTATATGTGCCCGCTGTTAAACCAGTGAAAAGGTAATTCCCATTCGCATCTGTTACCGTGGTCGCAATAATGTTATTGCTACCATCCCGTAACGTAACCGTCACGCCAGCCAGCCCCTCTTCACCCGCATCTTGGGACCCACTATTGTTCCAATCGCGATAAATTGTGTCCCCAATTTGCCCACCACCAACATTCACACAAGCCAATGCCCCTGTTGTTTGATTAACAGGCGTACTACTTGTATAACTATTACAATAACTACCCGGCGACTGCACCGCCGACACTTGTGCATTAAAGGTCAACAACATAAAGTTGTTAGCTTGCAACCCAGCCGGAATTGTAAAGATCGGTTGCGTTAAATCACTACTATTGACACTAGGTGTCACTGTTGCCCCATTCACCGTAGCCGTCGTTCCCCCAGCCGCATAAGTAAACCCATCCGGCAAATAATCGGTAATAATGATCGGATTGCCTGTCGGCCCCGTCCCAATATTATCAATTCGAACTGTATACGCAACGACACCCCCAGGCGCAATAGTAGCCGGTGTCACCGATTTGCTTTGCACCAACAAAGGCACCAATCCCGACACTGTTTTCTCCGTTGTTGTCGCCGTAATGTCAGGCCCGCCACCCGCCGGTGTCGCCGTCGCCGTCATACTGTTTTGCAAAATGCCACTACTACTTGCTCTAACTGTAACTGTTGCCTTCCACGATCGGCCGCGTGGGATTGTCCCCACCACCCACCGTAACGGATTCGGCCCACTCGTTTGTGGTGGCACCGAACTAATAAAGGTAACCCCTGTTGGCAACAAATCAGTCACCACCACATTTGTTAAATCATTGTTGCCAACATTATATAGTTGTAATTGGTATTGATATGTATCTCCCACTTTGACAATATCTCTCGTCGCCGGCTTCCCAATAGCTAAACAACCATTCAGCAACACACTATTCGGATCATAATAACGCCAAATATGATCTTTACCGTTATCATCGCCACCAGCATCACCACCAAACGTATCGACTCGCCAAATTGGACAGCCGCTAGGATCAAGAATGGCCGAGTAATCATTGACTGTCATCTTAACCCAAGCAAATTCTGGCTTATTTAAGGTCAATTGACCGAAAGCAAAACGGATCGCATTCGGCGTTCCATTCCCCTGCCCTGTTGTCGCTGGCAAAGGTGATGATGAAATATTATAACCTATACCATTCGCATTAATACCGCCTGCAAACTTACCTAACGCTATATCACCAGGTATATCATAAGCGATTTGGCTACCCGGATATTGAATCCGTTGCCACGGCCCCATACTCTGCGTCGCCAAATCCAAACAGCCCGCCACCGGTGTCGCTGTTGGGGTCGGATCACACCCATCATACGTCGTTTTATCAAATTCCCACGCATAACCACTCTGTGGACCAGCTACCGCATTCGCCAACCCCCACCCCGTATTACCACGGCCATTTGAATCAAGCAACGGCACAGCTGGATAAGCAGGATTCGTTGTTCCCGCAATACCAAAAGCTGCCATCTGCCACGCATCCCACGCATTTAATGGCGTCCCCAATGGTGTCCGCAACCCCACAATATCACCACTATTATTTTTAATAGTGCCCCCCGTATACGTACCGTAAGCCGTCTCCGGTGCTGTCGAATAAAAAATACCAAGATCCCCATAAACGCCGGGCAATGTACCATTATTAACATTAGCGGCATTAACCAAGTTAGCCGTCGCCCCCACAACATTAGGACCACGGCTCATCCCCACTAAACTAACAGTCGGTCCCCCACCAGCCCCTACATGAGGCATCAACGCCTGTCCTTTAACTGGAATCTTATCATAACCCGTCACACCATCCGCCGCCAAATCCGTATGGCTTAGGAAAGCGACATCCGTCACTTGCACCCCGTTCGGCACATAAAACGTTGTATAACCACCCACACCAGTGGTCGTCCCATTATCAGGCACCGTTTTGATGATAACACCCACTTCATCCCCTATTTGCAACAAGGGCGTCCCCGCTGACCAACCACCAGAAATGCGTGCATCTAACATCGCCTGTGTATCTGGATCAAAGTAAACATAAACCGCACTGGCATCCAAATTATGGGCATCAACTGTATCTCTAGTAAACAATAATGTGCTTAAAACCAGCAACAATAAAGCACGTAAAAAATATTTTTTCCAAACAACAATCGAGTTGTGATGACGTTTCATTTACCGTCCTCCATACAATATTTCAATTTTCATATAAGCAATGTGCAAGCCTATGAGATAAGCGATTGGCACTTAGTAGATAAATAAGGAAAGATATGACTATATACAATGATATGAGTGTGGGGGGATGATTTATATTTTTCTTTAACAAAGTATAATGTCAATAGATTAAAAAATAGTGCAAACACACATTTGCACTTAAAGTAAAAGCAAAATTATAAAACTTTGCGACCAAAACCCATTATGAAAATGAATCTTGACTATCTAAATACATTATTAGCTCAAGTTAACCGACAAATTTTTAGCTTCATCAATTAACTTTCCGCAAGACACTTTGTTGAAAAAAATATAATAAATTTTTCTGGCTCCATTTACAATTCGCGACAGTATACAATAGAACAATATATTTTAGCAATAGGGTACGATACATTTATAACCATATCATAACCATTGACCCTTGTCTACCCCCCATCTCTCTTTTGCATCTTTACACCCCTCTCATCCCACGCTAAAATAGTATCATGATTATAAACACAACTTTCTGGCACCAAATCCCTCGGCCCATCATCGCCCTCGCCCCCATGTTCGACGTCACCAACGTCGCCTTCCGCCAAATGATCGCCCAAACCGCCCCCGCCGACGTCTACTTCACCGAATTCGTCAGCGCCGAAGCCCTCAACTCCCGCGGTTACCACGCCGTCATCAAAATGCTAGACTATACCGAAAACCAACGCCCCATCGTCGCCCAAATCTGGGGCCACACCCTCACCCACCTCGAAGCCGCCGCCCGCATCATCGCCGACCTCGGCTTCGATGGCATCGACCTCAACATGGGCTGTCCCCAAAAATCCGTCCTCAAACATGGCGTCTGCTCCGCCCTCATCAACGACCACCCCCGTGCCGCCGACATCATCGCCGCCACCAAAGCCGGCGCCGGCCATCTCCCCGTCAGCGTCAAAACCCGCATCGGCTTCGCTGAAATTCAAACTGAAGAATGGATCGGCTTCCTTCTCACCCAAGACCTCCCCGTCATCTCCATCCACGGCCGCACCGTCGCCGACATGTCCCGCGTCCCCGCCAACTGGGACGAAATCGCCAAAGCGGTCCACCTCCGCGACCAAATAAACAAAGAGACCCTCATCATCGGCAACGGGGATGTCATGAACTATTGGGAAGGGCGCGCTCGCGTCGACCAAACCGGTGTTGATGGCGTCATGATCGGCCGTGGCCTCTTCCAAGATATCTACGCCCTCGAAAAATCCCCCTCCCCCGAGACCAAAACCAACCCCACCCAAACCCAACGTCTCCAACTCCTCCGCCAACACCTCGCCCTCCATACCCACCATTTCAACAGCGGTCGCCATTTCGCTCTCTTCAAACGTCTCCTCAAAATCTACATCCGCGAATTCGACCACGCCGCCCAACTCCGCGACCAACTCATCAACGCCCCCTCCCCCAACCATATCCTTGACATCCTCACCACCTTCGAAACCACCTACCCCGACCCCCTTCTATCCCACACTGAAGGTAGCGCGATTTGTTAAATCGCCAGACTTCCAACGAAACACCCTCTTCTCTTATTAAAAAAACGACACATCTGACAAAGAACAACAAAATGCCTCATCTTTTTGACCTAATCGGTACCATCACCCTGCTAATCTATGGCCTAACCACCCTTTTCTTTCCTTATTATACAGTTACACCCGCACCAGCCGCGACCCATCATAATAATCCTGCCGCAACGCCCGTACTCCTTCATCTTCCAAATAATCGGCCAAACGCATCGGCCGATCAATCACCCCACTCGGCGTCAACTCCACAATTCGATTCGCAATCGTATCCACAAACTGATAATCATGGGACGTAAACAACAACACCCCCGGAAACCGAATCAAACTATCATTCAACGCCGTAATCGCTTCCAAATCCAAATGATTCGTCGGCTCATCCAAAACCAACAGATTCGCCTGACTCAACATCAACCGAATAAACATACACCGCGCCCGTTCCCCCCCAGATAAAACCCGTGCGCTCTTCAACGCCTCATCCCCCGAAAATAGCATCCGCCCCAAATAACTCCGAATAAATGTCTCACTCGAATCATAACTATACTGCCGCACCCACTCAATCAAATTCAAATCCGATTCAAAATACGACTCATTCTCCTTACTGAAATAAGCAGGTGTAATTGTCACCCCAAAACTAAATTCCCCTTCATCCGGCTCCAATTCCCCCATCAAAATCCGAAATAACGTTGTTTTGACCACATCATACGGCCCAATAAAGGCGATCTTATCATCTGGGTTTACGGTTAGGTTGAAGTTGTCGAGTAACGGCCGTTCCTCATCCGCATACGACACATCCTTCACCGTTAAAATCACCTTGCCCGGCAACCGCTCCGGCTTGAAATCCAAATATGGAAACCGCCGATTCGAAACCGGCAACTCATCCACACTCAACTTCTCAATCAACTTCTTTCGCGATGTCGCCTGCCGCGACTTCGACGCATTAGCACTAAACCGGCGCACAAACTGCTCCAACTCCTTAACCTTCTCCTCCCGCTTCTTCTGCTCGTTCTTCATCTGCTTCTGCGCCAACTGGCTCGCCTCATACCAAAAATCAAAATTCCCCACATACAGCTGAATCTTCCCCATATCAATATCCGCAATGTGCGTTGTCACATTATTCAAAAAGTGCCGATCATGGGATACCACGATAACAATATTCGGAAACCGAAACAAAAAATCCTCTAACCACCGTATCGAATCCATATCAAGCTGATTCGTCGGCTCATCTAGCAACAAAATATCCGGATTGCCAAACAACGCTTGCGCCAACAACACCCGAACCTTCTGACTTGCCTCCAACTCCCCCATGACTAACTCATGCAAAGACTCATCAATCCCCAAATTGTTTAACAACACCGCCGCCTCGGCCTCCGCCTCATATCCCCCTAACTCCGCCACCTCCGCCTCCAAATCAGCCGCCACCATCCCATCCTCTTCCGAGAAATCTGGCTTCATATAAATCGCATCCCGCGCCGCCAACACCTCATGCAACCGTGGAAAGCCCATAATCACCGTCTCTAACACCGTCTTATCATCATAGGCAAACTGATCCTGCCGCAACAATGAAATCCGAGCGCGATCACCCACCACAATCTCCCCCGAACTTGGCTCAATCAACCCACTAATAATCTGCAACAACGTTGACTTACCCGCCCCATTCGGCCCAATTAATCCGTAACAATTCCCCGCCTGAAATTTCAAATTCACATCTTTAAATAATGTCCTCGGCCCAAAAGAAACCGTCACATTTTGTATCGTTAACATCTTTCACCCTCACCTAATCAACTTGTCAACCGGCAACTATGCCAGCCGCCTCTCATTTATCAAACGATCTATTCTATCATAATCGTCCTACTTATTCACCCACTCTAAATACCAATACCAAACTCGGCTCATCACTAAAAACCAACGAAAACCGCTCATCAACCATCATATTGGGGATCAATATCTCCTCCGCATAAGCCGATCTCATTAATGGCCCCAATCGCAGTATCGGCTCAATTAAAATATAATCCACATCTTCAGCTTCAACTTTCGCCTTAAAATACCCCCATAAATGCTCTTCTCTCCCCTCAAGCACCGCATACTCTCCCCCACTCTTTTCCGGATAAGGCACCACCGTTTGCTCACTATAAATATATGTCATTTGCGGCTTCGCTGCCATAATCGTTACCTGCTCCCCACCTTCCTCAACAACCTGCGCCCCAATCCACTCCGCCCCAATCGACACATTTGGCAACTCATTTTGTATCGGATCTAACTCCTTCTGCACCACCCGAAAAATATGCAAACCAGCCACTAACAACAATGAAACCAGTACCACTCCCTCCAACACCTTTCTCTGTTTCACGAACCGACTACACCCATCAATAACTGTTTGTAAACCCAACAACATATAATGAATTAAAAAGGGCAACAATGGCAACCAATAGCGCCCCGAGAATGGCACTAATAAGATGATTCCCACATAAGCTCCTACATATAACTCTGCCACCGTTATTTCGGTTGCCATCTGTTTCACCCCCCCCAATAGTATCAAACCAATTAATCCCAAGGCCAAAAACCCCAATAATGGCCCTAGATAAAATACAGCCAATAAATCTTCAATCCGCTGGCTAAAAATAGGCACCAATAAATTGGGCAAATCCTGCGTAAACAGCACAACCAACGATTCCGATACCAATGTCGTTTCTAACACATCTGGCACTTTGCTGATTACATCATTATTAATGCCATATGACCCTCCGCGCCCTCCTAAACTCATGTTACGTCTAAGCCAAACCGTATACATTAACAAAAAAGGCACACAAGCACCTATTACTCCTCCCCATCGCCGCCGCATCATATAATAAACAATAACTGCCACCACCAAGGCTAACCCCCAAATGCGCACGAAGTACCCTACTGTCGCTCCAAAACCAATTAACCAATAAATAATGATAGGGACCTCGGCCTTATCAGACCATCTATAAACAACCAAAATCACCATCATCGTTACCAATAAATAACTAGCTTCCGACATCACCAACGTACTAAATTCCACCAACATCGTATTAACCGCGAATAACAACATCCCTAACCATGCCCACAATACCGAATCATTAACCTGTCGATAATACCAGTAAGAACCAGCCACAGTCGCCGCTGATGCTAATAATGACCACATAACCAATGGTTTAAAACTCATGGGAAACAACCACACCCACGGCACTAAAAACAATGAGTAACCAACTGGCAAATAAGTTTCTGGCAACAAATTAGGTGTCCACGGCTGAGTATAACCTAACCCTTTGGCCAATCCCATCGCTCCCGCCACATACCAAGCATCATCCTGATAAGCCCCCACTGGAAACCGATCAAACAACATAAAACCCAGCAAAAAATGCACCACAACCGCCCCCACCCACGGCCAACGTCTATTCAATAATAATTGAGATAAAAAATGATAAAGCTTCATAAATTCATACAACCTTGCTATCCAACTTGAAATCAAATTGTTTAACCTAAAGATTTTGCTCCTCTGATTCAACAACTTCCAAGCATTAAACGACATATTTTCAAGATCAAATGTCGACAATATTTAGTTTAATGCACTTAACGTAACTTTTGCGCTGATTGCGCAAAAGTTACGTTAACCTCCCTATTCTGATACAAAATTTATAAAACACAAAAAAGAGGTTCCGCACGGGGTCTTTCCCTATTCATAGTCTAATTAAATATTAATCTAAAAATCACGCGGATTTTCTTGAAAAACCCGCGTCTAATCAACCCCTTTAAGAAAATGATTCACCAATAGTTGCCCTGCCTACTTGAACCCGCTACAATTCCTTAATGCAAACTCTAATCGCTACCCTACTCACTTTTCTCCTCGGCGCAATCCCATTTTCACCTCTCATCGGTCGCTATATCCTCAACCAAGATATCCGTACTTACGGTGACAAAAACCCTGGCGCTACTAATGTCTACCGCGCCGGCGGCCTCCCTTGGTACATCATTGCCCTCAGCCTCGACATCACCAAAGGGGCGCTTCCCCTCGGCCTCGCCTACCACATCTTCCACTGGCACGACCCACGCATCATCCCCCTCGCTCTCGCCCCCTCCCTCGGCCACGCCTTCTCCCCCTTCCTCAACTTTCAAGGCGGCAAAGCCATCGCCGCCACCTTCGGTGTCTGGATCGGCCTCACCATCTGGACCATCCCCCTCATTAGTCTCGTCAGCCTCGTTATCCTCACCCTCCTCATCACCCCTTCCGGCTGGGCCCTCCTTGGCACTCTCACCATTATGTTCATCTCCCTCACCACCTTCCTCTACGACCCTATCCTCCTTACCATCCTCACCCTCCAAACTATCCTCCTCATCTACACCCACCGCGCCGACCTTAAACAACGTCCTCACCTCCGTCATCATAAATAAGACCTAACATGCTCTTATCAATCATCTTCACACTCATAATTTTCACCTTCATCATTCTCAATATCACCCTCTTTACTAATCTCCGCCAATTTCCCCGCCTGACCACCGCCCCCACCACCTCCAACACGCCTTTCATTTCCGTCCTTATCCCCGCCCGCAATGAAGCGGCCGTCATCACCAAAACCATCACCGCCCTCAGCCACCAAACCTACCCCCACTATGAAATTATCCTCCTCGATGATAATTCCACCGACAACACCGCCACCCTCGCCCGCGCCGCTGCCCCCCCGAACAAACTTACCATCATCCCTGGTCAACCACTCCCCTCTGGCTGGCTCGGCAAAAACTGGGCCTGCCACCAACTTAGCCAAGTCGCCCAAGCCCCCCTCCTTCTCTTCATCGATGCTGATGTCACCCTTGCCCCCACCGCCCTTGCCGCCCTCGCCCACCACCAAACCAGTACCAACGCCAACCTCCTCACCATCTGGCCCACCCAAATCACCCTAACATGGAGCGAACGCCTTATCATCCCTCTCATCAACTTCGCCATCCTCACCTATCTCCCCCTCTACCCCGTCCACCACACCCACCACCCCAGCTTCGCTGCCGCCAACGGCCAATGTCTTCTCTTCCATCGCTCTGCCTATGACGCCATCGGCGGCCACGCCGCCGTCCGCCACCAAATCATCGAAGACGTCGTCCTCGCCCAAAATATCAAACGAAACAAACAACAACTCCGCATGGCCCTCGGCAACCAACTCGTCAACTGCCGTATGTACCCCCATTGGTCCGCCGTTCGCGACGGCCTCGCCAAAAATATCCTCGCCGGCCATAACAATAGCCTCCTTTTCCTCGCTGCCTCCACCCTCTTCCATTGGACCCTCTTCATCTTCCCTTGGCTCTGGCTCCTCTTCGCCCCCTTCACCAACCAACTTCCCCTCAACACCACCCCTTACAATCTTACCCCTCACCTCACCCTACAATTTAGCTACATTTTAGCCGCTCTCTTCATATTAAATGGCATCCTCCTTCGCTACCTAGTCGCCCACTTCAGCCACCAACGCCGCCGCGACGCCCTCTTCCTTCCCTTCTCCGTCGTCCTCATGACCATCATCGCCGCCCAATCAGCTTGGTGGCACCTCCGCGGCCGCAACCAATGGAAAGGCCGCACCATCTCCTAATCAATCCCCTCCCAACATCATTTCGAGCGGAATTTTACCCGCCCTCCCTCTTTGGAACCTACCAATCGCCAAAGGGTAAAATGGAGTCGAAAAATATACCCTAACAATACCCTAACCAACACTTACATCGGCTTAATGAATTTTAGTGGCTCTACCAACAAAATTAAGGACAACCAATACAAAAAATAGAGGCCCAATCTTTCAAAGGCTTCTTTTCGGCCAACAACTGCCGCTGTGTCAAAGCTAATGCTGTTGCTGGCGAATGACCATCGAAAAAGTAACCATAGAAAATAGCAAAAAAATAAGCGGCCGTAGCATCCGGTATCGATAACAATGTTGCCACAACGGTTTGCGTCCCTGCCGTTAAAAATGCCGATACAAGCCCCACTTGCTCATCACCATGATACATTTTTTGTTGACCACTATCACAACCAGATAAGGTTACTAATGATGGCCATGGTCCGTATTGACCAATCTCATCCTGCCACAAGTCATCTTCCAAGAGCGCAATATATCCGTTACGCCCGTTGCGTGAATCATAAGAAATATGCGTAGCTATGTGCGCAAAAACCAAATTAGTTCGCTCTTTGAGAATTTCACCTAATTGCTCTTTAGTCGCTGTTTGCGGCATAGTCACTACCTGCCCCCACCCCTTTTCCTCGACATCCCTTTCAATCGCTTTAATTTCATCATTAATATAAGGTAAATCACTCTGTTTGCCCGCAAACTCAGCTACACCCAGCAGCACACCAGCTAACTCAATTGCCTCCACCTCTTTCTTCTGTTCCCATAAAGAACACAAAATATTAATAGATGGCACGACTATCGGAATCGTTTTTTCCACCAGACTACTTGACCAGCTAGAATGACGCAATGCCCCCCATGGCAATTGATGTAGCTGTTGATGCGGAATAATAATCAGATGATCGTCTGATGCCAGTTGCGCCAATAATTCAGCCGAAAACAACCAGTCTCCCAAAATTATTAAATCATCCGCATCTACAGTTTGATCACTATGCCAACTATTCGTAACAATATCTAATGCGAATTTAATCCGCGCTTTAAATGGTTGTTGATAACTGTATATTTCATTAGGTGTTATTAAAATAGCGTAAATTGTATCGGCCGTTAAATAATAATTAACAGCACACCAACCTCCTCCCAAATGCCTGCCAGCTAACTGTCGAAATTGGCTTAAATCAAACTGACGTAATTGCTCAACACTATCTATTGACTGTTCTCGCTCCCACTGCAAATATAATTCCTTATGCAAATCATATTTTTCTTGAATTTGTTGTTTTGTTTGTGAGATAGCTGAGCGATATTTAAAAAAACCTTCTTTTTCAAACTTAATCACTTTACTGCGTAGCTGTTGAATCGTCACCCGATTTTCACTGATTTCGGTGGGGACCTGTACATTTGTTATCTGCTGTTGATGCAATCGCGAAAACAACGTTGCCGCTTTACTATTTTCAATGAAATTCAACAATAGTTCGGGAGAATCCAATTGAGCACCAACCTGAATCGCTTGCTGCAAATGTGGGATTAATGGTTGTAAATAATTATTAACCAATTCAGGTTGATGCAACCGACGCTTCTGCTGCGTTAGTAGGCTAAACATCTGTTGATAATGCACAATCATATCATCAATCTGATTTTCCTTAGACGCCAGTTGCGCTAACCCACTATAAGCGGGCCAAATGTAAAATGGTTCAAACCCTTGATTTAATTGAATGACAAGCTCAAATATGTTGGCCGCTTCATCAAATTGTTCCAATTTTAGATACGTTTCACCGAGCATCACCAAACACATCGAACGCTCTAATAAAAACCCAACCTGTGCAAATATATGTTCAGCTTTTAACAACAAATCCAAAGCGATTTCAAATTGATGCTCATGGAATAAGGCCACGCCATGAAAGTAAATCTGCCTGACATTATAAAAGGTATGATCTAACTGTTCAACGACTGGCCTACATTTAGCTAAAGTTTCCAACGCACTATTGGCTCTCCCCTGACGAAGATATACATCCGCTAACCGATGATAAGCGGCCACAACATAAGCATTATCAATCTCTATTGCTTGATAATAAGCCAACACAAGATGCAAATTTTGCTCTGCTTTATCATAATAATTAGTATCTAACCAAACTTGTGACAAACGCAATCGGCACTCGGCCAACCGATAAGACTGTTTTTGTTCAATAAAACCCTGTTCTGCTTTTTCCAAAAAATGCAACGCCAACCGATAATTCCCTTTAAACGCATAAGTTGCCCCCAAATGCATCAACGCCGTCGTTACCATTACCGTCGCTTCAATCGCAGTATAAGCATCTTTGGCTAATTCCAGCAATGAAATACTCGTTAAATAATTACCCGCCAATCGTTCGTACTTCGCCATATCCAATAAAGCATCAGCACGAGAACCAATAATATTAAATGTCTCAAATATCTGAATCGCTGATTGCAATTTTGTCACAATTTCAGTTGTAACACCATCATTTAACAAGACTTGCGCCAAACTACTTTCACACAACGCAATCCATAAAGGCATCTCTAACTCTTTAAATATAACTAATGCCTTAGTAAATACTCTGTACGCTTCAGGGTAATCATTGTAATAAGTCAAATAAATATAGCCCCATTGATAATACGCTTTGGCTAATTCAACCTTATAACCATATTTAGTCGCTATCGTTTCTATTTGATTCAGCTGATTCTCTGCCTGGGAAAATTCGCTTTGCCGCCGTAATATTGAACAAAGAATATAATAACATCGAACAAGATTCAATTGATCCTGAGACGCTTCAAACTGCTTTTGGGCTGTACCTATAATTTCTGCCGCTTTGTCCAGTTCCCCAACTAATAAATAAGCAAAACTAAGCGAGAGCGCCACATGCGCCCCCCAATCAGCTAACGGCGTCATTGCTAATCCACTCAATGCGGTCTCTAAATCAATAACAGCTTGGCTAAAATTAGGCCGTGTCCAAGGCATAGCATTATATTGCCATAAACACGCCCATTGCCAATCATTATCATCACCTAAATTTTCCTCTGCTCTCTGAACAGCAATTTGTGCCCAATCAACCCGTCCCCAATGATTAGCCGCCCAAGCAACATACCAATGTGTAATACCTACCAAAAAAGAGCTTGCGCTTGGCTCCAAACTCACCCGTTTTTGTATCAAATCAAAAGCACGCCACACACGCGCCGGTGTCAACGCCGTATACGGTTCTACTAAATTAGCAAATTGTTGAATTTGCTCAAAGTTTAATAATGGTAACTTGTCAATATCATTATTTTCTGATAATGACCGCTTCCAATATAACTTAAAAGGTACATCATTAAGTAATGTCATACAATGATCTTAATCCAATTTATGCCTAAGATCAATTGTCGTCCTCAATAGCAACTGTCAGCATTAACTCGGGAGGGAAATTATACTGTTTATCAATAACAATATCATTTAGGTTTATAGGCGCGAGAGGGATGCGTCCATGGCCACGTATTTGAAATTTTTGCATATAACGCCCCCATTCAATCTTAATAAATAAAGGAAATGTATTCTGTTCTTGCAACCACTTAACATAACACAAAAAGTTAAGCTGATCCGCTGTCTTATCATCCTCACCAAAAGCCGTTTCCAGCCATATCTTCACAGGAGCTATATCATTAATCAATAATGTCCTATTAAAGATGGTCGTCCAACCCGCACCAAATACAGGATCTTTACGTGTCCCTATTTTTTCACTCAATTTTTGGGCAAAACCTGTCGTATCTATCCATAAATCAAGCTCCCACTCCTCAAAAATATCATTGGCCACAGACGTCAGCTCACCCTGCCCCAATCGTAATATATACCCCTCCCCACGTACCGAAAACAAAAATTCAGGATTGTTTGCATCTTTCTCTATTTTATCCCGTAAACGATTGACCGCTTTTTCCACGACCGACGGCGACCGTCCCGGCGGCCAAACATTTGTCAACAACTCATCAATATCACATACTTGATTGATATGCTCTAAAAAATATGCCAACAAATGGTTTTCCAGTTTTGTTAAAATAACTGTTTTATCATGAACAACCACAGCTCGTTGTTCGGGAAGATGCTTAAGCACTATATTTTGCATACCCATATTATACATAAATCCAACTCTTATGCGAACAGTAAGTGTTAGTAATGCGTCCATCACCACTTAAAAGGTTTGTCCCACATTAACTTGCAAAACTCAATATATTTATTGGACAAACCAGTTAGTACAATATAATGCTATGGAAAATAAACGGCGCTTTACACCAAAACAACACAATAACGCAATTTACCTGTTTGCATTGTTATCATTCACACGACAAATAGTGCCTTCATCAATTTCTATCTACTTGACTTCTATTATCTCCCCCCCCAAGCTCCCCAGAAACTAAAGAACACACAACAAATTAACTACCACTAACCCAACTTGATAATTATTGTTTCCTCACTAAACCCCTGGCGAGAAAATCGTTATAAAGATATTTTAACGAACAAATAAAGAATTGTCAAGTGCCATATTTCAAACCAAGTAATATAAAAAGAAATACGAAATCATCGGCGACAACCGAGCTTTAATACCAAACAAAACGTCTTCACCGCCTAAAACCATATTTAATAGTTCATGAAACAAATTTTACCTACTTCTACCAGACGGAATAAATATTAAAATCTTTATTTGCAAACCACTTGCTATGCAACCCACCGACAATCAAACAACCTAAGCAAAACCGTTCTGGACAAGGCCACGATAAACAAGTATACTTAAATATCATAGTCTCAAACAATTTGCCGACAAAAAAAAGACATCTTAGCGACAATTCGTTTTATGGGATATTACAGTCTAATTGCTATATTATCTAGGAAAAAAGATGCCAACAATCCATATTGATTTTGAAGAAGCTGTTTATATAGTTGCTCAATATTTAGAATCGCAAAACTGGTTTCTTGTAAATATTTACTCCCTCACTCAAGAAATATGGGACGACATTATTGAATCCCCCACCGTCACCACCCTCCCCCGCCAAACATTCACCACCCAAATCCCCTATGCCTATCTCGCCCACATATATCATTTCTGTAGCCAGCCTAATCACAACCAACACCAACAAGCATGGCAAGAACTAACCCATTGGGCTCATAAAGTTGCCAAGAAGATCTGCGCCTCAGAATCTCCAGATATACAAGAAGAAATCGCACAATTAGCTCTTATCAAATTGACCAGAAGTTGCCAAAAACAATCTCTCAACTATCCTAGAACCTTTTATGCCTATATTAATCGAACCATACGTAATCAATTTATTGATTTTCGGGATAAACAAGACCGGAAAACAGGCCAAGATGTTTCTATAGTAGATATAGTATCTAACACCGAAGAAAAATCAGATTGGGAAACCATCCCTGAAATTAATCATCAACAGGCCAGTAGTACAGAACAAATTATCATGGAAGATGAAAAAGATAAACAAATCATTCAATTTTTTGCCAATACATTGCCAACAGAATTACAACGCCAAATTTTAACCGAATATTTCATCAACAATTTATCTCCCCAGCAAATTGCTCAAAAATTAAACAAAAAACCAGTTGAAATTCGCCTCGCTAAAGCCAGAGCGGTTAAACGATTGCGCCAATTGCCACAAGAGAAGAAACATGAGTTATTGGACATCCTCAATATGGGAAGGGAATCATGACACCTAATAAATTTATTGAACTATATAATACAATAACAGCTCCCCCTCCAACTTCATCGCTAACACCCATCTGCCAATTTATGCAACAAGAACCATTAGATTTATTTGTAACTGATGAAATCTTGAATAAGCCTGTTGATATATTATATCCATTTATAGCCCTTCATATTGAAAATTGTTCTATTTGTTGCCACGAATATGAACGTCGCGCCACAGACAATTATTTAGTAGCAGGATTTTAAAATGAACGAAAACAAAAGACAGCAACTAATAGATATTATATCTCAAGAAATACCCCCTCAAATTGATGAGCAAATCAAACAAAAAATTGACCTTGTCGTCAGTGAAGATCCAAATATTGTTGATCAAAAATACCCCACAATTATGGCTATCATCAATAATAACTGGCATTTAGAACAATATTACCTCCAACAATTAGAGTTTAATCAAGAAATGGAAGCGACCTTGCAAGAAGAAGCAACACAAATCACTTCCCATCAAGTCCACACTCGTTTATTAAAAGACAAAGCCAATTACATATGGAAACAAATTCATGCCGCTACAACGCAAATAAAAAATAATTTGTACTATTTACAAGTCACCCAAACAGTGCAACCATCACTAACCAAACTTAGTGGCGAAGAAACTGGTAATAAAAAACTTTTGTATCAAAGCGATTTTGGCTACCCTAAACCACAACGTGTTATCATCAATGCCACACGTAATGATGATTCATCAACAACTTGCACCATTAATCTCTCCATTGTGCCCACATCAACCGTTAATCATTTTAACAAGGTTACGATTACTTATGGAAGCAAGTCAGTCACACAACCACTAAATAATCAAAACATGGCAACTTTCTCCTCAATTCCTATTGAGAATCTAGATGGTTTGTCTATCTTCTTTGAATAAAGTTAGAGCGTGTCATCTCTCTGATCACGGCGAAAAACATAAAATGCCAACAAGCCTAGTACCCAAAATTGCATAAGCAAAAACAAGGAAAAGGGAATAGGCCAGCTATCAAAAAGCAAATAAAACCAGAGCCCCCACCCCACAAAAAATGGCGGCAAAAAGGGAACAACAAAAAGAGCCAATAAAATTGCTAAAACTGATAACAAACTTCTAAACGGAACAAAATCAACGCGAAAAAAGACGAAGCTTTGCCGCATGGCTACACGCGCGCCCATATGCGCAAATAAAGCAACAAGTATTAAAATAAATAACCAAATTAACTGATGAACCATAGCAGACAATCTGTTATCCAACCCGCTCATGTAAATCGTGAACCATAATGACCAACCTATTAACCAAGCCGTTAACGGCCATAATGCAGCTTGAAAATATTTACTTATCAAAAACGGAAACCATGCTCGCCCTTTTAGTTTATATCTTTGACCTAATTCCTCTTGACGATCTGTAGTAATAGCGGCAACCATAATGCAAATAAAGGCACTACTTACCAAATAAACAGCTATCCTTGGCCATTCTTCAATTTGATCAAGCCGAAATTGACTAAGCTGTTCCGTTAGCCACCCAATGAATGGTATCATGGCTAAAATAGGAAAGATAAGCAAAAACTGTTTGGCATACAGGGTTTGATCCAATAACTTATCTGTCCAATGGATAACTGGCGTTGGATTAGGCGGCTGCCGATAAAACACTGGCATACTCCAGTGAATGGGATCGTCTTGTTGTAAACGCACAGCAATACGCGCGGCCGTCAATGCTGACTCCCATGTTTGCCCCTCGGCCAAATTTTTATAAAACGTATGCGCTAATAACCCCGCCGCTTTCTGCCCCATCGCATCCTGCATCAATATAACCCCCTCTAACCCAGCTCCTAAAAAACGACGCGCCACACCACTCGGTAAAATATCAAGAATTGCTGACTCACCATCATTCTGACTACCATTAACCGTCTCATTATTTCCATCCCCCACCACCGCCTCATTCCCATGACAAACATCTAAATAAACAAAACGCAAAGAAAGATATTGACTAAATAAAATAGCTAACTGATCGGGACTGACCCATTGCACATTACCTTCCCTATTCACAAAAGCCAAGCTCAAACTGCCCCACTCCGCCCCAAATTTGCCATGCGCCACAATATGCAAACTATCAATCGTATCATCATTCGCCAAGGCTTGCTCAATCTGCGCCAATGTATTATTCCCCTCCCGCCAATCAATAAAATTGCTATTGCTGGGTGATGGCCCACTCTGCCGCCGATCATTCAAAGATTCAATGTTCTGCGGCTCGGCCCAAATGCCCAACACATTCTGTGGCCGAAAATCCCCTCTTGTCTGCCATTGTGGCAATAAAACCAATTGCCGCTTAATCCCCCCCCCCTGCAACGCAAAGAAAAACCTTCCCTCAGGATGATAAAGCAACTCCCACGGCAACGCCAACAACCCATCCGCCGATGTCTTAAAGGCTAAAATCAAACTAAGCGCTTGACGCTCCTGCCGTGCCACGGTCAACGCATAATCAATACGAGACTGAACCGTTTCCGGTAAAACCTCATATAATTTCTGTCCAATTAAACGCAACGGATGCAAAGTGCGCTCATCCGCTAACTGCAACTCATCCAAAGAAAAAGCCGCTCCCATCTGTTGATACGCATCCACAAAATGACGATACAACCCCTGAATCGTGCCAATTTCATTCATATTCAAGGTCTTGCCCGAAATCGGCCCACCAAACCCAACCCCAGGCGCTTGAATAACAGTTACTTGATAATGCTCATCCCCTTGAGCATTGATCACATTTCCAGTTTGTTGATGAAATTGGATAATCACTTCAATAGGCTCACGCATTATCATTATTCCTTTCAAATAAATGATCTACAATTCGTTCTTTCGTTCCCCAACCTAAAACAGCCATCATCATAACAGATACCACGCTAAATATAACCCATTCACCCTGATAAAAAGCATAATTCATCTCCGCAAAAGCACGCAATGCACTCATATGTGGCCAAACAAATGACAAGATATGCTCCCTTTGCACAAAATAAACCGTACCTAAATACAACATAATCATAATAAACCAACCACCAATAATCGCTGTCACTCTTTTGCGCACCCAAGTCGCAATAAAGGTTGCCGTTAATAAGCTAATAAGAACCCACCATAACCAAAAAACAGCCGAAATAAGTAAGAATATTGGATCATAATAAAAAATAAGTAGCCAAAACAAGAACAATACCACCGAATGGGTCATCAAAACCAAAAGATGGCCACTATAAAGACCAAGCCATAGACGCCTCGCCGGAATGGGCCATAATTGATAATATTGAACCAACGAAAAAGTACCAGCTGGCATATCTAACCAACGAAAAAATGCTTCTACCCCCCACCCCACTAACCCCAAAGGTAATAATAGAGCAATAGCACCTGTTATAAGATACCATTTTTCAGTTTCAAACAGATCAATAGAGACAAATAACAACTCCAATATCCCCAATGAATAAATCATTGAAAATAACAAATTACCCCCTCGCCAAAAACTACGAAAATGGCGCCGCCACTCCACCAGCGCCAAATTACGCACCACGACCCAACCGTTTTGTGCCAATGCACCCTTACTTCCCTCCTCCATCGGCTCCCTGTCGACCAACTCAATCGGTTCAACCGCTTGCTCCACTTCGACTTCGCTCATCATATCAGCTAAATCAATGGACAACGTCTCAAATCGGCTAACCGCCCGTCCCATGACACGCAACAAATGCCATAAATCATCTTTTTCACGACAAGTAACATAAATAATGTTCGGTGTTGCTGGTAAAATCTCGCACGTCACCGGCTTAAAATCATTTTTAATTTTGGCCAACCAATAATTTGCCAACCTTACATTCTGACATGTTAAGCCATAACGCATCGCTTCATGCCAACTGGCTGGTAAATCTTTTACCGCCGCCCGCCTCCGCACGTCCCCTTCATCCCCCAACCACCACACCTCATCCGCCAACGCTCGTACCGCCTGAATATCATCCGTCGCCAAAAAAATCGTCCGTCCCAACGACTGAGCAAACCGAATCTGCTGCCACAAAACCTTCTGCGCCGCCGCTCCCAACCGCTTCCCCAAGTTCAACAGCAACAACCCCTCCGCTCCCGATAACAACCCATCGGCTAAACAAACCGTATACTGCACGCTATACGGCAACGCCTGAATCCGCGTCCCAAAATAGTCCGCCAACCCAAACGGCACCCCCGACAGCGCCTCCACGCCCCCCCCATGCAGACGCGCTGTCAACAACAACTGCTCCCGCACCGTCAGATGCTGCTGCAACTGCGCCGGCAACAAACACAACCCCACATCATACCCAACTAAACTCTGCCATATTATCCCCAATCTTTGCTCTGGTTTATCTGTTACCAAAGCAATAATATTATTTTTTCTCATTCTGCTAATTAATTACCTTCTGAGGCTTTTACTCCTTATTAAGGAGCAAGGGATATTAAGGCTTATATTTTCCATTTCATATTACTCATATGTTTATATATTGCGTTAGTAATTTCTGCAAACATAAATATCCTCCTAATGACACATACAATAACAAAAGTCTTGAAGTCTCAATCAAAACTCAGCGCTCATTGACCATGTTGGTCATATCAGGTGTACATATTATTTCAAAACGTAAGTTTAAATTTTTTCGTTGCTCAACAAATTTTCTTGCAAAAGCATACATTTCATCTTTAGTTGCAAATTTGTAATTAGTAAAATCCAGACTATTTTCTAAAGATGGCCGAGTCACTTTGTTACTTACAAAAAAGCTATCAATCCCTAGTATTATATAACCAAGTTTTTCACATTCATCAAGAAATTCATTGGCGTGAATAGGATTTAATATAAGTGAATTACCTTTAGTAACTTTGAATCGTAAAAAGCTTTTTTCAACTTCGTTATACATAAATATTTCCTAAAAGTTGGTCAGATATATGCAATAATGACAATCTATGTTTATCTATTATTGCATATACTTATCAAACAGCATACTTGCTTAATCTGGAACATACGGATTTTCAATGGTATTATCAGGTACCCAATTCGGATCAGTTTTATCACTGATTTGAATAATATCTCCTGTAATATCATCTCTAACTACATATGAGCCATCTGTATCAAAGTAGGCTGTTGCACTATTACCATTTGCTTTGTTTGTTGCGGTGCTTGTATGTGTAGGGCTATTAATCACGTCATCAATAGAATCTGTATTCCAACCACGCCGATCCATTTGTTTAGTGATTTTTTCTGAAAAATTCGATGTTATTGCCATTCCAACATCATCGATATTATCTCCAAATTCTTTGAAAAATTTGTCAGTTGCATCATCGCCAATTTTTTCACGCAAATATTTTTCTAAAGCTTCCCGACCTCCTCTTTCATACGCCTCGCGGGCACCTTTGCCAATTCCTTTACGAATTAAATCATCAATAGGAAGTTGAACAGGCAATGCCTCATCGGGTTCAACCAGTTCAAGAGAGCATAAAGCTAAATCTATTTGGGCAAAAACTTTATCTTCAGGAGAAGCATTTTCATCTGCTAATGTCATAGAAGCCCTACCTGCATCATAAGCAGTCCAACCATAATCTATAATGATTAAACCACCAACAACACCAGCTACCACAAGAGCTGGTATCGCATACCCATAATAATCAGTATTATTAACCGGATTTCCATGCACATACCCATACCGATGCAAACTCTGTGGTTCCATCAAAACCCCGCGGAAAGGATCCTGCGTCAACCACACGGCCGCCTCCGCATCATAATACCGCGCCCCAAAATAATGCAACCCCGTATGACCATCCTCCGCCTTCTCCGTCAACGTATACTCGTTGTGCGGCTGCGTCCAATTCCCATTCGCCGGAATCACCCCACCATACGCATCATACCGATAATTATGCGTCGATTGCCCCAAATGCTTCGTCAAACCAGCCACATTATTCAAACCATCATGGTGATACCAATATTGACTCCCTTGCGTCCCACCAGGGAACTCATGCATCTGAATCAATTGTCCACCCGCACCACGATAATAGTTCCGATGATGATCCGGACTATTCCACATCTCATACTCTGCTATCGGATCTAATCCATCAAAGGTGTATTCAACCCGCTTCGCACCGCCACCACCCCCATTCGGATCATACGTCTCCACCAAACGCCGCCCATTCCCATCATACGCCATCGTCGTAATATCACGCTCAATCCGGTTACCTTGGACGTTCATCTGGTATGATTGCGCCACCGTCAACCGGTTTTCATCATCATACGTATAATCCATCCCCTGTACCCGAGGCCCTTGGGGCCCCGGATACTCTTTATTAATCCGATTGCCATTGGCGTCGTAACTGTAAGTCGTCGTCTGCAACGCCCTACCATTACCATTGTTAGCCTGCGCTCCCCAATCCAACTTCGTTATCAAGCTGTTAGCGATCCCTTCACCTGAGATCGCCCCGTTATCACCGTCAGCCTGTACTTGTGCTAACAACACCGCCACGGCCGCCCCCACCTCGGCCTCACTCGGCACCGGACTGCTCTCCAAATCAGTCAATAAAGACTCACTTAAACTCAACAAATAATCCGCCGCCCCCGCCTCAATATGCTTGCCCCGCTGTGCCGCCACCTCATGCTGGAACGCATACAACGCCTGCCCCACATTATCTTCACGCCGTGGCGCCGGATTTCTTGGATGCGTATCCGCCACCCGCGTCAATAACTGATTTGCCCCGTTGTAACCATAAATCGCCGTAAACCCATCAAATGGCGTCTGTGTATACGGATCATCATTCGTCGCCCACAAAGTCCGGTTACCACTACGGTCATACCCATAGGTCACCTCCATCCCTTCACTATCCGCCACCGCCACCAAACGACGCACATCATCATATCCATAATCTTCAATCACCGTCTCCGGCTGACGCCAATCATACGTTTTGCTGACCTGCTCCCGCTGACCAACTTGGTCATACTGATAGGTAAAGCTACTCAAAACATCCCCACCATCTTGATAATTGCCCAAGAACAATAACCGATTAGCCCGATCATAACGACGTTCAACATAGGTGTTATTTGGATGATCAACCGTTACAATTCGGCCCGCTTCGTCATAACCATAGGTGCTGATGCCATCCGTCGGATCCGTCACCGTCTCTAACCAATTGTTATCCAAATAGCCATAATCAACCGTCCGGCCATCAGGATACGTTAACCCAATCTGATTAATCGCATCATACTCATAATCAATCCCTCGGCCCAAAGAATCGTTAACGGCCGTTAACCGATTAATCCCATCATACTCCCACACCGTTTGCCCCAAACCATCATCCATACGCGTCGTATTATTATTAGGGTCATACTTATAAACCACATCCGTATCATGTGCATAATCAATTTTATGCAACTGATTATCATCATAATAAGAGTAAACCGTCGTTACCCCTTTGGCATCAACCCGCTCAACCAAATTCTGCTCAGCATCATATTGATAACGCCATACCTCATCCAATGGATTCCGCTCAGATAAGAGCGACCCTAACCCGTTGTAAGTAAAATCAGTTTCATACCCGCGTGGATCCGTCACTTTTACCAAGTTGTCCACCCGATCATATAAATATTGATAGCTAACATTCATATCTTCAACAGCTGGTTGCCCCGGTAAATAGTTCAAGGTAACATCATTTAACCTTCTAAGCCCATCATACCCATAATTAGTCACCACACCATCACGCTCAATCTCTTGCTCTAATAAACCAACTGAGTTGTAACGGTACGCAACCATTTCCCCCTCACCATTCGTATACTGCGTCACCAAATCACGGCCATCATACCGATATCCCATCTCAATCGTATGGGCACTATCCGCAAAGGGGATTCGTTGCCATGTGCGACGCCCATTATCATCATACTCATACTCAACCCGATACCCCTCGGCATCAATTCTTGCCAACAACCGTTGCACCCGGTCATACTCAAATTCGCTGATATGTCCATTCCCATCCTGTACTGCCAAAACTGACCCCACCGAACTATACGTAAACACAGTTTCATAATCTAACGCATTACGCACCACCTTCGGCCGATATAGCCCATCATATTGTGTCCATGTTGAATTACCACGCGGATCTTCCATCTCCACAACATTATGCGCTTTATCAAAGGTATAGATATACGCATGTTCTTCAGGATTAATTGTCTTAACAAGACGATTCAAATCATCAAATTCATACCGCCATGGATGATCATTCCCATCTAAACGTTCAACCATATTCCCATTATCATCATAGGAATAACGTACCCACCCTTCTGGATGACGCTCTTCTACCAAACGATGTGCCCGATCATACACAAACTCAAACAGATACTCTTCACCATCAACCACGCTCGTCAAATCACCCGCCAAACTATACGCAAATTCTGTCGTCACATTACGATCACCTGTTTCCATCCCCCCTTGAACATTCGCAATCTCTAACACACGTTGATCCAGCGCATTATACGCATATTGTTGCCGAATCCCATCCGGTGCTTCCGTTTCAATCAAATTTGCATTAGCATCATACCGCATATAAAAGGGGAACCCTTCACCATCAATGACCATTTCTGGCTGATTCCGCCCATTATAAATCGTTTGAATCTCATTCCCTTCAGGAAACCGCACCAATGTCCGATTGCCATTCCCATCTTGCTTGAAAATAGTCCGCTCATCTTCTTCATTCTCACGCCACGCTAAATAACCACGGCTGTCATACCCCATCTCGACTTCATCCCCCAGCGGATTGATAATTTTGGTAATCTTATTACGATAATTATGTTCAAATAAGCTAACAACATTCATATCCGCCGTTTGCCACCCCCCTTCTACATAATTCAAAACCATTGCATATGGCCGGCTCAAACCATCATACGTAGTCGCTGTTACTGTCCCTTCCCCATCAATTGATATGATTACATTGTCTAATTCGTCGTACACATACGATAATGTCACTTCTTCAGCCATATCAATACGTGCCACACGCAACTTCGCATCATAATGGTATGTCGTCGTAACCTCACGGGGATCGGTCAACGTTTTAAGCTCATTCATAGCCCCATAACTTATCGTATTGCATTCCTGTTCCCCATTACACATCTCAATCAGCCGTGCTAATTCGTCATATTCATACGTTGTCTTATACCCATCAGCATCAATTTCACTTAACAACAAATTATCAGCATCATAATCAAATTGGACATGATAACTCAATGGACCCCGCACGTCTGTCAACTTATCATTCAAGTTATAGGTGTAATACCAATTTTGTCCGCGTGGCAAAACCATCTGGACCCGTCGTCCATAAAGGTCATATATATAACGGGTCATTAAATGGTCAGGGTTCTCACCATCTTTGGTCGCCAGCAAATCACCATTAATAGGATCGTAATCATGATGAATATGATTGCCATTGAAATCGATAATGTCGGTGGGTAAACCACGATTATCATACGTTACCGTCATCTCACCACCATCCGGACCCGGTTGAATCGCCTTCACCCTATTTCCTCGATCATCATACTCCCACCGCCACAAATACTCCTCTCCATCAAGATGGCTTGTCCGTTGATTAAACAGATTATACGTCCACTCTTCAACTAACCCTTCTGGTCCAGCTAAAGCGGTAATATTCCCGCGCTCATCCCGTTCATATAGCCATTCATTACCCCCAAAATCGATTTTGCGCACGTAATAATAATCCTCATTATATTCATAATACTCACTATCACCTGCCCGATTCGTCCGTTGTACCAACTGTTTCAACTGATTATAATATTGAATCTCTTCATGACCATACGCATTCGTAATCGTCGTAATCTGCGACCCATCATCCATCTTTTGATAATCAAATGCCAACGATCCACCGGCGGCACTACTCTGTTCAATCACCCGTCCTGTTTCATCATATGTCTGCTCATTCTTAACCCGCCCCTCTGGCGTCATCACCTTCGTCAAGAAATGGTTCCAAGCCACATAAGCAAACTCTTCACCACGCTCATCAACAATTTCCCCAATCTCTTGGCTCTCATATTCCAATACCCAATCACCACCCAAAGCATCATTGATGCCCACCAATTTATCACCATCATATGTTAACGTAATCACCTTATCGCCAATACTGATGGTGGCTACATAATCACCAACATAGGTCAATGTAACTGTGCGATCTCCCGTCATAATAGTTGTTAACTGATCACCACTGTACCCATAACTAATCTCATTCCCATTCCGATCAATTTTGGCCACAAGTCGACCTTCCGCATCAAACCGATAGCTCTGTTGGCTAAAGGTCGTATACAAATAACCATCACCCTCTTTAACTAATTTGTCCGCATTCGCCTGCGAAATAGGTGTAAAAGTCCCATCCCCATTATCCTCAAACCGATAACGAGCCCCATCCCAATTAATAATCTCTACCCCCTCAACCAATGGATTATACAAAGGTACCAACCGTGTTTCTAAATCAGAATTCATCCCCGCCCCAAAAATACCATTACGAATATTGCCCGATGTATAAGTTGGGGCAATAATAATATTAGCTTTGCCCGGCCCTGGCACCGATAATAAGGGGAATATTTCACTTTTGTAACCAGTCAGAGGTGCCACAGGATTGCCAACCATCTGACCAGCATAACCACGATTACTACAAGGATTCATACAATAACCAAAACCAGTCAACTGTCCATCCACAAAGTAACCTTGAACAGATACGGTCGCTTGATTACCGGCCATATCACTCGCCCCAACCGTAAACACAACTGTGGTATTTTCAGGAACGCTTTCAAAAATAG
The DNA here is from genome assembly GCA_035459145.1 of Anaerolineae bacterium. Lineage (GTDB taxonomy): Bacteria > Chloroflexota > Anaerolineae > Promineifilales > Promineifilaceae > DATHYN01. Next base: position 37,781 of record DATHYN010000389.1, read on the forward strand.
CTGAAAACACATCACCTAAGAGCTGACTATCATATGGCTGCAACTCTTGCACCACCGATCCCGCCGAAATAGTAACACTGGTTGAACTAGGATCAACACCAGAACTATCATCTGTAATACTAGCCAATAACGAGACACCTAAATAAGCAAGATCCTGGACCCCTGTCCCATAAAGCTGCAAAATCTTGATTTCAGGCGGCGTTGTATCCGTTGCCCCAAGCCCTTCACAAACATGCTCAAACTCATATGTCGCGCCAGGGGCTGGACTCAATCGATAAGTAATGCGCCCATCCTCATCTGCATCATAATAAGCACATGGCGCATATCCAATTAAATTATCACTCCCTGTTCGTGCCGCTTCAAAATAAACCTTTACCGTTTGGGTCGGTGTATATCTGTACTCCGATGTCATCCCTAGCCCAGAAATACCGCCCACAACACCACCAGAAACGATCTCTGTACCAGTACCACTTTCATCAGCATCTTCGATAACGAGACGAACAGCGGCCGAGCCCCCATTTGGTGCTGGCCCTTCTTCAGGATCTGTCGCCGGTGACGGACTCACATCCACATTCGTCACCAATCGGTATGTTGTCGCCGAGTCATTAGGGTCGCCATTCGCTTCCCATAACAACCGAACAGTTGGAAATTGCGGGAAGTTTTGATGCGCTTCCCACGGCCCCCCCCCATTCTTCGACACAAACCCATACTCAAAAATCCACGCCTCTTCCCCCGCAAAATTATGATTGGGATCTTTAAAATAATCCGGGGCTACCGCTTGACTCAATGGCCCACCTAACCGACCAATCTGCGCTTGATATACACCCCATACATCTTGCGGCAAATAAAGGGCAACATTGTCATTCGGATTATCAACAATAACCCCATCTGGAAATGCTTGTGCCGCATAGCTACTATGAGCCATATAAGCATAACTCGCCGGACATTCTGTTAAACCCGCCGCATAATAAGCATTGATCATTCGTGGTGTGGCTGGATTAGACATCATCTCAAATTCCCCCACCCCCGGCTCACAATCAGGTGCCGCCCCAACCACGGCCACTGCCGTCAATTTATCTAGACTGGTTTGTAACACAGTTTGCTGTTCTTGCACCACTGTTTCTAAATGAACCCACTCCCCCTCCTCGCGATAAACAAATGATAAATCATAAGGTGTAACACTCCCTAAAATAGCGGGATCATATTGCTGAATAATAGTAACATTTTTATCAAGTTCCCTAAAGTCATTGTCAATGGCCCGACCATATGCATGAATTTCAAAAGCATACGGGATAAACAACGGATCTACAATCGGTGAGGACACTTCTTGCACCACAAATCGCAATGGTTCTAGCGCATAATTCGCTGGGACCCGCACAATCAAACCCGTTTCTGCTACTGTTAAATCGCCCCCTGTCAATGGAATAATTTCTTGTGCCAACACCTTGGCCGATGGAGCCAATTGCACAAGCGGTAAAAAGGTATGGTATTGGGAATCTGCCATCGCCGATTGCCATGATGGCAATGTATCTAACGGTATTTCTGCTGTATCAGGGGTTACACTTGCTATATGAAACGGAGTCTGGCTATCCTTGCTGACAATCGCCGTAGGAGCTGTGTTTGCTTGATCTGGCTCAGCCCAAAAATCTCGCCATGAATTAATCAAAGATAAATACCATTTTGGTCTGGTTAGTTGTTGTGACCCGCTGGTTATCATTACACCTTGTTCTTCTAAACCAAAATATAACTCACCAAATTGATTAGTAGCCATCATATCAGAATTAAAACCCATAGCTTCCCTTAATGGATCAAAATCATCACCAAAGGCACTCCCATCGACTAACCCGTATCGCTCTTTAGGATCAATCGGTATATGAGAATCCAAACTTGGTGGCAATTCATATGAAAACGCATAGCCAGGCATTGGCAATAAAGTGGCTAGCATACTAATGATAATGATAAGGTTTAAATAGCGTAATTTTTCAAAATTCATGTTACTACATCTCCAATTCCATACAATTCCATCAATATACGCAGAACTTACCAAGAAATAATAACGATAATTTATATCTTAGTCAAGTCGTTTGCACCCAAATGATATAGTATAAGCGCTATATTTCACTAACTCTCTCCCTGAAATGGGAATTTAATACTTTTAAACCACCCATAAAAAAACAAGACCCTAGTCACATTAACTAGGGTCTTATTCATAATACTATTTTAAATGTTAACCACCACCACACCCATTACCAGAAGTACCAGGATCAGAACAAGCAATGACTTCCGAATAATGGTCAGTTTGCACAAATGATGTACGGTGAGTATCATCATCCAAATTATATGCGACGGCAGTCACAGCCACGGCCCCAACGGTTAAGTTAAAAGCCAATAAAGCCAATACAACGTGCAATTTCAAAGATTTCAACATGAGTCTTACCTCCAAAGTAAGGAAAGACTCGTCAAAGCGGTGCACCAAGGACAACTGTTTTAAACACTTATCCTTCTCATGAGACTCATCAGAGTCACAAAAAAACAAATATTATTGCGTGCCTAGGATTGCATGCATCATTAAAGCCATATATGCCAATGTACGGTTAGCAAGGCTTGAATAATCTAAGTATTTTCATCATAGTCGGATAGACTAGATAAATGAATAACCATTCCTTTGAGTTACATTCAAAGAAACTTTAAATCCGATTCAAATCAATTTGTCACATAACAACATCCTTTTGTTATTTAACTGCCTTATACTTAACAAGACGGAATAGTTGCCAAAAACGTATCGCCTATAAAATTTTTGGTTAATAAATAAGGAATTTATTGAATGATCCAACAGGCCCCCATCCTCATCATCGGCGCCGGCATCGGCGGCCTCAGCGCCGCCATCCACCTCGCCGCCGCCGGCCATAAAGTCATCATCTTCGAAAAAAATGACACCGTCGGCGGCAAAATGAGCCAACACCACGCCCTCGGCTACCGCTGGGACCGCGGCCCCTCCGTCATCACCATGCGCCACGTCTTCGAACAACTCTTCCACACCGCCAATCGCCAACTCGATGACTACCTCACCCTCCTCCCCGTCGACCCCCTCACCCGCTACTTCTATGCCGATGGCCACCAACTCGACGCCACCAGCAACCTCGCCCACATGACCACACAAATCGAACAACTCAACCCCCGCGACGTCCCCGGCTACCTCGCCTACCTCGCCTACGCCGCCCGTATCCACCACATCACCGGCCCCGTCTTCATCTACGACCAACCACCTACCCTCAAAAGCTTCCTCAAAGTCCCCCCACCCGACTGGCTCCGCGTCGATGGCCTCCGCACCATGAACCAAGCCATCAACCGCTTCGTCCAAGACCCCCACCTCCGCCAACTCCTCGGCCGCTTCGCCACCTACGTCGGCGCCAGCCCCTACCAAGCACCCGCCACCCTCAACGTTATCGCCCACGTCGAAATGACCCAAGGCGTCTACTACCCCCAAGGCGGCATCTACCAAATCGCCCACGCCTTCCGCCAACTAGCTGAAGAACTAGGCGTCACCATTCATACCGGCACCCCCGTCGATAAAATTTTGATAAGGCATGGGTCGGCCACCGCTCTACGCTTAAAAGCTGGGGATGAAGTTCGCGGCGGCGCCATTATCAGCAATCTCGATGTCACCACCACCCGCCACCACCTCCTCCCCTCCGCCTACCATCAAACGCCCCAAGACACCTCCTGCTCCGGCTTCATCCTCCTCCTCGGCGTCAACCACACCTTCCCCGCCCTCGCCCACCACAACATCTTCTTCTCCGCCGACTACCCCGCCGAGTTCCACGATATCTTCACCCTCGGCCGCCCCCCCCTCGACCCCACCATCTACCTCGCCATCACCAGCAAAACCGACCCCCAACACGCCCCCGCCGGTGCCGAAAACTGGTTCATCCTCGTCAACGTCCCCGCCCTCAATAATAAATTCGATTGGGCCGTCCACGCCCCCGCCTACCGCGACCAAATCCTCGCCGCACTCGCCGCCCGCGGCTTCGACGCCCGCCCCCACCTCGCCTACAGCCAAATCCTCACCCCCCACGACCTCCAAACCGAAACCGGCGCCTGGCGCGGCGCCCTCTACGGCCACAGCTCCAACTCCCCCCTCGCCGCCTTCCGCCGCCCCCACAACCGCGCCCCCGACCTCCCCGGCCTCTACTTCACCGGCGGTACCACCCACCCCGGCGGCGGCGTCCCCATGGTCACCCTCAGCGGCCGCGTCGCCGCCCACCTCCTCATGCAAGACCTCCACTCCCCATAGCCCGTAATGACGTGGCCTTCGGCGCCTAACGCTCCTAAAAACTTCGTACCCTCTCTCGCCGAATAGCTTGCCCTGAGCTTGTCGAACGGGCCTCCCTCCCCTAACATCACCTCTCGCCTAACCTCCCCTCGGCCTCCCGCCCCTCTCTTCCCCCTCCCCCCTGATGGAGACCGCGCCGCCCGCGGCCCCCGCGACGGCAACACCGCCAATATCATCGACCGCGACATCCTCGAAGAAACCACCGCCAACGCCCTCGGCATCTCCGTCAATGACCTCCAAGCCGCCCAAGATGCCGGCACCCGCCTCCCTGACCTCGCCGACGAACTCGGCGTCGACATCACCACCGTCCAAGCCGCCGTCGAATCGGCCAAAACCGACATGGTCAACCAAGCCCTCACTGATGGCCTCATCACGACCGACCAAGCCGAACAAATTTTGAATGGTGGCGGCCCCCGTGGCGGCCGTGGTGACGCCGATCGCCGTGGCACCGATGGCGGCGGCCGCGGCCGAGGTGGCTTCCAAACCAACCCCTCCTCACTCCACCAACATCAAAAAATCCGTCAAATCCCATATCTATGGCTCACATCACTATTAATAGGTATAATACAATCAAATTTAGCCTAAAAACACCCTTTTTCACCAACCATTATCAACAACCCCACAAACCCATGAACCTATTCAATTTTTTCAAACGCCAACCCAAAGCATACCACCACATCTTCAACGTCACCGATGCCAACTTCAACCTACAAGTCATCCAACGCTCCTATAAAAAACCACTCCTAGTTGACTATTGGGCCGCCTGGTGTGGCCCCTGCCGCCAACTCGGCCCCATCCTCGAAAAAATCGCCCTCGAACCAGACAGCCCCATCCACCTCGCCAAACTAGACACCGAAACCAACCCCCATACCGCCCGTAAATACAACATCCGCTCCATCCCTGCCGTTAAATTCTTCCACAACGGCCAAGTCACCGGCGAATTCGTCGGCCTCCAAATGGAACACAATATCCGCCGTTTCATCACTGAAGTTCTAGCTAAACCCACCCCACCCCCCCACATCAAACTCCCCCGCGACCCCCAAAAACGGTTCCAAAAAGCCAAAAAACACCTCCTCAAAGGTGATGGCTTTACCGCTACCATCATCCTCCAACACCTCCCCCCTAACACCAACGACCAAACCAACACCCTCCTCCCCCTCGCCCAATTCCTCTGGGACCTAACTGATGGCGACGCCCTCACCGGCGATAAAACCATCAATACCCACTACCAATCCGTCCTCACTCACTGGCAAAATGGCCACACCCAAACCGCTTGGGATACCCTTACCACCACCCTCATCCAAGACAATACCCTTTCATCCGATCAACAAAAAAACCTCACCAACGCCCTTTCCCTTCTTTCCTCCTAACCCCTCAAATCAGCCTCCCTTTTAACCCCCTCACGCCGCCAATAATCCCAAACATACATAACCTGAGTTCGACAATTCCCCCCTCTTCCCAACGTCATTTCGAGCGTAGTTCAATCCGCCCCACCCTCGACAAGCCCCACCACTAAATCAAGGATTGAACGAAGTCGAGAAATCTACCCTAACCTGAGTTCGACAATTCAGAATCCCCTCCCAACGTCATTTCGAGTCCTCAAAGCCCCCTGGGGGGGGCTAGCTAATGATAATGACCTGGTTAAATCGTTCACTCACCCCAAAAGTAGCATAAAAAAGTCTCTTTAGATATCTTTATAGAAAGGTAGATAGTTA
>DATHYN010000390.1:0-17675 GCA_035459145.1 Anaerolineae bacterium
CCCCCCCCCCCCCCCCCCCCCCCCCCCCGGCCGTTTCTTGTTCCCAGCCGATAATGGGATGAGTCATAAGTCGCCTCCTAAAAAATAGTGACTGATTAGGCCTTGATTATACGTGAGATTGGGGGAAAGGTGAAATTTTCCCTACCCTTACGGATAGTTTACAATTTAATGAAGGTACTTTACAATGTAGAGAATATTGAGTAGTCTTTAACTAGCTATTGATAATATTGAACAGAACAATTGATATTGATAGAGTGGGTAAGTGTATTAAACTAAAGAATCTCGAGATTCTATATAGAGTGTAACCGAAAGAATCTAGAGTGGGAAGTTCCTCATGCTGTTAGATTATAAGTGGATTCCCGCGTGCGCGGGAATGACAGCGTTCTGGGTTATTTAGTTTACAGTGTACTTAACGAGTTTTATAATATATATGATGGGTGGGGATGGAGGATTGAACCTTATTATGTTTAAAGATATTGGTGATGTGCGCGAGAAGTTAGGGCGGGAAGATTATATTGCTTCGGAAGAGATTAGCACAGTGGTTTATTTAGCGCAATCATTGAATAAACCGATTTTGGCGGAGGGGCCGGCTGGGGTGGGGAAGACGGAGCTAGCGAAGACATGGGCCAAGGCGACGGGGATGCCGCTGATACGGTTGCAATGTTATGAGGGGTTAGATGAGAGCAAAGCTTTGTATGAATGGGAATATGCTAAACAGATGTTGTATACGCAGTTATTGCGGGATACGTTGCGCAATGTTTTAGGGGAGACGCAGTCGTTGGCGGAGGCGGCGGGGCGGTTGGCCGAGGAAGAGGATGTATTCTTTTCGGACAACTTTTTGTTGCCACGGCCATTGTTGCAAGCGATGATGTCTGATGAGCCGGTAGTATTATTGATTGATGAGATTGATCGGGCTGATGTTGAATTTGAAGCGTTTTTGTTAGAGATTTTGAGTGATTTTCAGGTCACGATACCGGAATTGGGGACGGTGAAGGCGAAGCATCAGCCGATGGTGTTATTAACGAGTAATAACACGCGGGAGTTGAGTGAGGCGTTGAAACGGCGTTGTTTGTATTTGTATGTTGATTATCCCCGTTTAGATGAAGAGTTAGAGATTGTGCGGTTGAAAGTGCCGGAGTTAAGCAGTGATATGGCCAAGCAGGCGGTGGCGACGGTACAGCAGTTACGGAATATGGATTTGCGCAAGGTGCCGAGTATTAGTGAGACATTGGATTGGGCCCGGGCGTTGGTGGCGTTGAATGCGGATTCGATTGATGAGAAGACGATGCGGAATACGTTGACGGTTTTGCTAAAGTATGAGTCAGATGTGACGAAGGCGCAGAGACGATTAGGTGGGGCGGATGATGGGCCTTATCAGTATCGGCGTTAGGGTTATGTTTGATGGGGGGGGCGTTATGGTAAATGGCGATGATCGGTCAGGTTTTGTTTTGAGTAAGGGGATAGGTAGAAGATGGATAATCGAATTGTAGAATTTATTCGGGGTTTGCGAGCGGCGGGGGTGCGGGTGTCGTTGGCCGAGTCGTTGGATGCGTTAGATGCGATAGGGATTATGGGGATTCGGGATAAGGGGCTGTTTCGAGCGTCGTTACGGGCGACGTTAGTGAAAGAGCGGAAAGATTTTCAAGCGTTTGAGGAGTTGTTTCCGTTATATTTTGGGAGTGGTGGGCCACCGTTACAGAGTGCTTATGGGGATATGAGTGAAGATGAACAGAAGTTATTGGAGGCGGCGTTATCGGGGTTGAGTGGGCGGATACAGGGATTGTTAGATTGGTTGACGAGTGGGGAAGGGCCGACCAAAGAGGAGTTGGAGCAGATGGCCAAGCAGGCGGGGGTTGATTGGTTTGATAGTCCGGATCAGGCGCGGTGGGTGACGCGGCGGATGATGCAGCAGATGGGATTTGGGCAATTGGAAGAGAAGTTGGCCGAGTTGGTGGAGAAGTTGCAAGCAATGGGGATGAGTGATGAAGCGATTCAGAAGTTGTTAGGGGTAGTGGAAGCGAATCGGGAAGCGTTGGTGGAGCAGATGGCGCAGCAAGTGGGGTTGCAAATTGCGCAGGAGCGGGCACGGCGGCCGGATGATTTACATGGGTCGGATTTGATGCATAAGCCGTTAGATGCGTTATCGGAGCGGGAAGTGGATATGTTGCGGGATGAGGTGAAGCGATTGGTGGCGCAGTTGCGAAGCCGCGCCGCCTTGCGGCGGCGGCGGGGGCACAAGGGGAAATTTGATGCGCGGGGAACGATTCGGGCTAACCAGCGGTATGGTGGGGTGCCGATTGAGTTGAAGATGAAGAAGCGGAAGTTGAAGCCGAGTTTGGTATTAATTTGTGATGTATCGGAATCGATGCGCTATGTGGTTGAGTTTATGATGACGTTGACCTATCAGTTGCAAGATCAGGTGTCGAAGGCGCGTAGTTTCGCTTTTTATTATGATTTAGTCGAGATTACCTCTTTGTTTTCACGGAGTGAAGTGGATATTGATAGTGCGTTTAGTGAAGTACGTAAGATTTTGCCATATCGGCCGTACGGGACTGATTTAGGTGGTAGTTTAGAAGTGTTTTATGATAAGCATCTGAGCGCGGTGAATCATCGGACGACGGTGGTGATGGTGGGGGACGGGCGCAACAATTATAATCCGGCGCGGGTGGATTTGGTGCGTGATTTACAGAAGCGGGGGCGGCGGTTGATTTGGTTAACACCAGAGACACATGCGCATTGGGGGACGGGTGATAGTGATATGATGACGTATGCGCCGGTGTGTGATGATGTGGTGGTGGTGCGGAATTTGGCGCAGTTGGCGTCAGCTGTAGATAAGTTATTGGCGGGGGATTAAGGAGAGGTTAGGAAGCGCATTAGGTAGATGTCTTCATTGACGTTGGCGCGGAAGACGGAGCCGGTGACGATAAGATGTTGGTCATGGCTAATGATGTCACTGGCGCCGTTGTTAAAGTTGTCGATGTCTTGGGTGACGATACCATTGTTGCCAAAGGTTTTGTCGATGCGGCCATCAGGCAAGATGCGGATGATGAGGAGATCGACATCCCGGCCATTCCAAGTATCAGCGGCGACAAGTAGTTTGCCATCCGTTTGAACGGTGAAGGCATGGGGGATATCGGAGAGGCTAACAGGGAAGAGAGCGATACCATCTTGAGCAAAAGTAATATCTCGTTGACCCGTGGGCAGATAGCGGACCAGTGTGGTGGCGCTTTCTTGTTCTAAGGATTGGGTATAGCCCATGATGATGATTTTGCCATCAGATTGGAGGTGGATGCCTTGGCCAAAGTTATGGTGATTGGCGACGTTATCGAGCAGGAGACCGTTCTGGGCCCAACTAGTATCGAGTTGACCATTGGCTAGATAGCGAGTGATAGCAAAATCATAAGTTTGGCCATTGTGGCCGCTACCGGCGAGCCAGATGAGATCTGTTTGGGGGTCGTAGAAGAGGTCGTTGACGGTATCGAAGTCGCCGCCAAAGTCAGTGATGACGAAGCCGTTTTGGCCGAAGTTAGTATCGAGGGTACCGTTGGGGAGGTAGCGGGCGAGAACGGCATCGGCTTGACCATTTTGTTCGTTACGACCAGCGACGAGAAAATGGTCATCGGGGAGGATGGTTATGTTGGTGGCGAGGTCGTAGTTGGCATCGATGTCGGTGAGGGTGTAGCCGTTTTGACCGAAAGTGGGGTCGAGGGTCCCGTCTGGTTGGTATTGGAGGATGAGGAAGTCGTAATTGTTGGCGGCTTGGTTGTAAGTGGCGCCAGCGACGAGGATGTGCCCGTTGGGGAGGATGGCGAGGTCGTGGGCTTGGTCGTGTTGGTTATTGATATCGGTGATGACGAGGCCATTGAGGCCGAAGTTGGTATCGAGGGCGCCGTTGGGTAGGTAGCGGGCGAGGGTGATGTTGCCGTGGTTGTTGTTGAATTGGGAGCCGGCGACGACGATTTTGCCATCAGGTTGGATGGCGAGGGCGTTGCTGGCGTCGTGGTCGGTGCCGAGTTCGGTGATGAGGCGGCCATTTTGGCCAAAGGTGGGGTCGAGGGTTCCGTCGGCTGAGGGGGGAGGGGTCATGGTGGGGATGTTGGTGGGACGGGCCGAGGGCGTGGTTACGGGCGTGGTTACGGGCGTGGTTACGGGCGTAATTGGAAAACGAGTGGGGGAGAGGGGGGTGGTGGTGATGCGGGCGGTGGTGATGGTATCAGCGGTGGCATCGGTGGTGAATTGAGAGAGGAAGAGGGTAAAGAGGGCGGTGGTACCGATGAGAACGACAAAGAGAAGTGTGTAGCTGAAAGAGGTGATTTTTTTGAGAGGCATGGGTTTACTCCGAGTTTTGCTAAATGGGCTATAATTTGAGTTCGATGATAAATACCTGAGTGTGATAATGAATTAAACCTAGGGATGTGTTGGTTAATGTGTTGTTAGGGTAGATTTCTTGACTTCGTTCAATCCTTGATTTAGGAGTGAGCCTTGTTGGGGGTGGGTCGGATTGAACTGCGCTCGAAATGACGTTGGGAGGAAGGGATAAATTTATCGAACTTAGGGTTAGTATAGCAAGAGGAGTGTGTGGGGGAAAGGGGGCGTAGATGAGATGTGGGGTGGGCGTGGGGGAAGCGTTAAATTGGGGGAAGGGTTGTTTGGCTTGAGGTAGGGATGGTTTGATTAGATTTGGTGGGTTTTGACACGGATTTTGGGGATTTTGGGGATTTTTTGGTGTTGGTGAAGCGGGGTATGTATAGGTAGTGCGATTTAGCAAATCGCACTACCTATAGGGGGTTAGGCGGTGGCGAGGAGGGTGGCGAGGTCGCCGTTCCAGTCGGTGAAGTTAGCGAAGGTGAGGTCGTCGAAGTCGAGGTTGTAGGCTTGTTTGACTTGGGCCATGATGGCGAGGTAGTTGGTGATGAGGCGTGTGTCCCAGTCGAGGCCGAGGGTGATGGCCGAGGATTTGATAGTTGTTTCATTGCCTTCTAGTTCGACAAAAGCACCGTAGGGCATTTCATCAAGAACGACTTCGATGGTATTGAAGCTGAAGGTTTCGCGGTATTTTTCATACACTTGAACGGGGCGGAAGCCGATGCGACGTAGAATGGTGTCCATCGTATCGAAATCGCTGACAACGACTTCTAGCTCTTCACGAACCTTGACTTCTGAGGTGATATCTTCTTTGGCGGGGCCTTTGAAGGTAAGTTTGGCTTGACTGTCTTGGCGCAGGCGGAGCAGTTGTCCTTTGCGATAGAGGCCATCCCATTGGTTTTCATAGCGCACATTGCGTTCAAAGACACGTTCTTTGTGCAGAGTGGCACCATTTTCAAGGAGACGAGCACGGACGGCGGCTAAATTTTTACCGACGAAAAATTTGGCTTCAAATTCTAAATCGGAGTTACTCATCATCAACCTCGGCCGCCTCATCATGCTCCATTTCGGGATCGCCAATAATGAGCAGGGCTTGATCTTTCTCGACAGAGTCACCGACGGCGGCGCTAACCCGTTTAATGATACCGTCACGGGGGGCACGCAATTCATTTTCCATCTTCATTGATTCGAGAATAATCACTTTGTCACCCTTGGCTACCTCTTGGTCTGGTTTAACTAAGACATTGAGGATGAGACCTGGCATCGGGGATTTGATGACAACTTCGCCTTTGGCGCCGCCGGCCGAGCCACGGGCTTGGGAGAGACGATAGGCGCGTTCATCTTGAACTTCAACAGCGTAGAGTTCGCCACTTAACAAGACATCCCAAATATTGCCATCCCCTTCTTCGACAATGGCTTCATGGGATTGGTTGTTGATGAGTAAGGAGATGACGCCATCAGAGAGTTGCTCGAAGTTAATGGCAAATGGTTGGTCATTAATTGTAATTTGGTCATCATTATCGATTTCAATGATGTATTCTTTATCTTCTATTTTGGTAATATATTTCATCTTCAGATCCCTTTGTTAATTAGCGGCGTAAGCGTTCCCAGCGGCTAAGCCATTTCCAGTTACTGGTATCACGCTCACCGGGGGCGACGATTTGGCTTGCTTTCTGGCTTTGACCATGAGCAACGAGAGTGGCTAAAATAGCGGCCTCTAGCTCATGGGCTGGTTCGCGGTCTTCCATGCTGAACCGTTCTTCAACGAAATGGGTATCGAAGTTACCGGTGAGGAAGCGGTGGCTGTCCATCATATGTTGATGGAAGGGGATATTGGTTTTAACGCCCATGATACGATATTCTTCGAGGGCGCGGCGCATGCGGAGGACCGCTTCACCACGGGTTTGGCCGTAGCAAATCAGCTTGCTGATCATGGAGTCATAGTAGGGGGTGACGGTGTAGCCGGGGTAGACGCCGGTATCGACGCGAACGCCAGGGCCGGTGGGGAGGCGAATTGTGGAGATGGTGCCGGTGGAAGGGAGGTAGTTATTGTAGGGATCTTCGGCATTGACGCGGCATTCGATGGCCCAGCCACTCATGGTGACATCTTCTTGGGTGAGGCGCATTTTACGGCCGCGGGCGATACGTAACATTTCTTGGGCGATATCGACGCCGGTGACCAGTTCGGTGACAGGATGTTCGACTTGGAGGCGGGTATTCATCTCTAAGAAGTAGAAGTTCTTTTGTTTATCCATCAAAAATTCGATAGTGCCGGCGCTGACGTAGTTGACCGCTTTGGCGGCGGCGACGCCGACGGCGCCCATGCGTTGGCGAAGTTCTTCATCGACGACGAAAGAGGGGCATTCTTCGATCACTTTTTGGTGACGGCGTTGGAGGGAGCATTCCCGTTCGCCGAGATGGATGACATTGCCATGGGAGTCGGCGAGGACTTGGATTTCGATGTGGCGGCCGTGGGTGATGAGTTTTTCGAGATAGACGGTACCGTCGCCGAAGGCGGCGGCCGCTTCCCGTTGGGCGGCGGCGATAGCATCTTCGAGGTCTTCGCGGCGATGGACGGGGCGCATCCCTTTGCCACCGCCGCCGGCGGTGGCTTTGACGAGCAAGGGGAAGCCGATCTCTTCGGCGGCGGCGAGCAGTTCTTCGTTACTGAGACCTGGTTCGGTACCAGGGACGATGGGAACACCAGCCGCTTTGACCGCTTCACGTGCGGTTTGTTTGTCACCCATGACGCGGATGGCGTTGGGTGGGGGGCCGACGAAGACGATATTGGCATCGTAGCAGGCTTGGGCGAAGTCGGCCCGTTCGGCGAGGAAGCCATAGCCGGGATGGATGGCTTCAGCGCCTGATTTTTTGGCGACTTCGAGAAGTTTGTCGATACGGAGGTAGCTTTCGCTGGCTGATGAGGGGCCGATGTGGTAAGCCTCATTGGCGAAACGAACATGAGGGGCGTTCCGGTCGGCATCGGAGTAGACGGCGACAGTGGCGATACCTAACTCGTGACAAGCACGAATGATACGCATAGCGATTTCGCCACGATTAGCGACGAGAAGTTTATCAAATTTGCGAGTATGTAAATTTTCTGTATTCATATTAACCCCTTTTTATAATGGAATGTTACCATGTTTCTTAGGGGGATTGTGATCCCGTTTGTTTTGGAGCATATTGAGGGCATTGATGAGACGCGGGCGCGTTTCTTTGGGCTCGATGACATCGTCGATGTAGCCACGTTGCGCGGCGGCGTAAGGGTTGGCGAACCGTTCGCGGTATTCGGCGACGAGTTCAGCTTTGCGGGCGACAGGGTCTTCGGCCTCGGCCAATTCGCGGCGGAAGATGATATTAACGGCCCCATCAGGTCCCATGACGGCGATTTCGGCCATGGGCCAAGCGAGATTGAGATCGGCCCGAATATGTTTGCTGTTCATGACGCAGTAGGCACCACCATATGCTTTACGGGTAACGACAGTGATTTTGGGGACAGTGGCTTCGCAGAAAGCGTAGAGTAGTTTGGCTCCTTTGCGGATGATACCACCATGTTCTTGGTTGAGACCAGGGAGGAAACCGGGGACATCTTCGAAGACGATAAGGGGGATGTTAAAACAGTCGCAGAAGCGGACGAAGCGAGCCGCTTTTTCGCTAGCATCGATATCGAGGACACCAGCCAGAACCATAGGTTGGTTGGCGATGATGCCGACACTCATACCACCTAAGCGGGCAAAACCGACAACGATATTTTGGGCAAAATGTTCTTGGATTTCAAAGAATTTACCATCGTCGACGATGAGATTAATGACCTCTTTGATATCGTACGGTTTATTGGGGTTGTCGGGAATGAGGGTGTCGAGGGCGGATTCGGTGCGGAGGGTATCATCTTTGGTGGGGGCGAGAGGGGGGTCTTCCATATTATTAGACGGCAAGTAGCTCATCATATCGCGGATGAGATAGAGGCAATCAGCTTCTGATTCAGTGGCCATGTGGGCAACGCCGCTGATGGCGTTGTGGGTCATGGCACCGCCGAGGTCTTCGAAGGAGACCTTTTCGCCGGTGACCGCTTCGACGACTTCAGGGCCGGTGATGAACATGTGACTGCTCTCTTTGACCATAAAGATGAAGTCGGTGAGGGCAGGGGAGTAGACGGCCCCGCCAGCGCAAGGGCCCATGATGGCACTAATTTGGGGGATAACGCCAGAAGCCATGGTATTGCGCAGGAAGATGTCAGCGTAGCCGCCGAGGCTAACGACCCCTTCTTGGATGCGGGCACCACCAGAATCGTTGATACCGATGATGGGGGCGCCATTGCGGGTGGCCATTTCCATCACTTTGCATATTTTGGCGGCGTGGACTTCGCTTAAACTACCGCCGAAGACGGTGAAATCTTGGCTATAGACGTAAACGAGGCGGCCTTCGATGGTGCCCCAACCGGTGATAACGCTATCACCGAGGAACTTTTTGTCATCCATGCCAAAATTACGTTCGCGGTGGACGACAAAGGCATCGATCTCGCGGAAGGAGCCTTTATCTAAGAGAAGCTCGATCCGTTCACGGGCAGTCATTTTGCCAGCTTTTCGTTGACGTTCGATGCGGGCTTGCCCACCCCCAAGTTGGGATTGGGCCCGTAATTTACGTAAATGCTCAATATTAGGCGTACTCATAAATCTTTTCCTATGTTATCGGTTTAGGTGCATTAATCGGCTTGTTGGCGACATTTATAGTTGAAAACAAGCTGATTAATGCGTGGAAGTTGTTAAATCAGAAGGGTGAAACCTGTCGGTTAAACCAGTCGTAAAATATGCACGGCCAGTGGGCCGATATAAGCACCAAAGGATGACTAAGGCGATGATCAGCATCAGGCTGAGTTGAGCCGGCCATGTTTGGCGCGCCACTTCGGATTGGACGACAAAGTGTAGCCAACCGAGGCGATAGAGCGTATATAAAAGCCAAAGAACGGGGATACCTGTCTGGGTTGGTGGGAGACGGCGCCAGAGGGCGATAGTGGCGATTAGCCAGATGATAGCCCAAAGCGCGGCGAAACCCAAACGCCCATAATAGGCTGCGGTCATGGTTAAATCAGCTAGTAAGTTGCGGTATTGCCATAAAAGCATGGCTTGCCAGGTGTGAACCACCCCTAGAGTTAATAACCCCAGTAATAGCCAAAAGATACGCCAAGGGCGTGGTGAAAGGGTGGGGTTACTCATCTAGCGCTTATAAAGTGATAATCGCTTTAACGAGGTCGTCTTCCCAGGTGATTTTAAAGCCAAGCTTTTGACAGATATGTTTCATGCCGCCGTTATCGGGGAGCATGTAGGCCTCGACCTGTTTAATATTTTCGGAACGGGCGATGGTAAGGAGATGTTTGAGGAGTAGCGTGCCGAGCCCTTGGCCGTGGTAGGCGTCGATGATGAGCATGGCGAACTCAGCGATTTGGGGGTGACTTTGATGACGGCTGAGGCGACCGACGGCGACGATTTCCGGTTTGTTGGTATCGGGGTTGATGCGGGTGACGGCGAGAGCCATTTGGCGGTCATAGTCGATGAAGCAGATACGGGTGAGACGTTCGTGGGTGGTACGTTCATCGAATTGGAGGCTTTGGAAGTAGCGCATGTAGACGCTTTTGGCGGAGAGTTGTTCGTGGAAAGTGACCATAGCGGGTTCGTCTTCGGGGCGGAGAGGGCGGGCGATGAGTTGTTCGTCGTTTTTGAGGGTGAAGGTGGTGGTATATTGAGCAGGGTAGGGGCGGATGGCGAGAGGGGGGCCGAGTGGTTCATCGGGGGCGTAGAGGAGAACGCGGGCATCGAGAGCGAGGATACGGTCGGGGGAGGCGAGGAGGGGGTTGATGTCGATCTCTTTGATGAGCGGTTGTTCGGCGACGAGTTGGCTAAAGTTGACGAGGAGATGTTCGAGGTCATCGAGAGCGACAGGGGGGCGGCCACGGACACCTTTGAGAGCGGTGTAGATTTTCGTTTTTTCCATCATACGGCGGGCGAGGGTAGAGTTGAGAGGGGGGAGGGCGAGGGCACTATCTTTGAAGACTTCGACGAGAGTACCGCCACTACCGAAGAGGAGGATGGGGCCAAATTGGGGGTCGGGACTACTGCCGACGATGAGTTCGTATCCTTCGAGGTTGATCATGGGTTGAACGGTAACGCCGAGGAAGTGAGGTTGATCGTGGTGGCCGTGGGCGTATTGGTCGCCATGTTTATCGACATTATCTTTGATGAGCGTATAGGCTTGGCGGACAGCGGTTTCATCGGCCAGATTAAGCTGGACCCCTTGGACATCGGTTTTATGGGTGATGGTTTCGGAGTTGAGTTTAAGGACGACGGGATAGCCGATTTCGGCGGCGATGGCCACGGCCTCATCGGGGGTGGTGGCGAGACGGGTGGTGACGGTATCGACATTGTAAGCGGCGAGAACCTGTTTTGATTCGTATTCGGTGAGGATAGTGCGGCCGGAGGCGCGGATGGAGGTTAAAAGAGATTCGATTTCTTGTTGGGCGGTGTCTTGTTGGTCAAGGTTATCTTGAGATAAGTTATTGGGTGTGGAGGGGGTTTCGTAGAGACTGCGGAGACGTTGGCTATATTGCCACATATAGGTAAACATTTGGGCGGCGGTATCGGGGTATTTGAAAGTAGGGATACCAGCATGATTTAGGCTTAATTCACCATTACGGACATCAGAGCCACCCATCCAGCTAGCGAGAATGGGTTTATTATAGTTTTTGGCGTAGTGGGCGAGTTCTTCGGCGGTTTGGGTGGGCCAAGTCATTGATTGGGGGGTGAGGATGACGAGGAGGCCATCGCTTTCCGGTTCATTGGCGGCGATATCGACCGCTTCGGCGTAGCGTTGACGGCCGGCGTCACCGAGGATGTCGATGGGATTATTGTGACTCCAGTGAGGGGGAAGGACTTTATTGAGGGCTTCTTCGGTGGCGGGGGAGATGGGAGCGAGTTGGCCGCCATTGGAGATGAGGGCATCGGTGGCGAGGACGCCGGGGCCACCGGCGTTAGTGATGATAGTGAGACGAGGGCCGCGGGGACGGGGTTGTTTGGAGAGGACTTCGGACATATTGAAGAGGTCTGAGATGCGATTAACGCGGAGGACGCCACAGCGTTGGAAAGCGGTTTCGAGGACGTCATCGCTACCGGTGAGGGAGCCGGTATGTGAGGCGGCGGCGGCGGCAGCGGCTTGGGTACGGCCGGGTTTGATGACGATGATAGGTTTGGTGAGGGCGACTTCGCGGGCGGCGGACATAAAGGCGCGGGCGTCGCCGACCGATTCCATGTAGATGACGATGCTTTTGGTGTTGGGGTCGTGGCCGAGGTAGTCGATGAGATCGCCCCAGCCGATATCCATCATGGAGCCGATGGAGACAAAGGCGCTGAAGCCGACATTTTCTTGGATACTCCAATCGAGGATGGAGGTACAGAGGGCGCCACTTTGGCTGATGAAGCCGACCGAGCCGGGGCGGGCCATTTGGGCGGCGAAGGTGGCGTTGAGGCCGGTGATGGGGTTCATGACACCGAGACAGTTGGGGCCGATGATGCGGAGGCCGCCTTGGCGGGCGATGGAGAGGATTTCGGTTTCGAGGGCTTGGCCATCGGGGCCGCGTTCTTTGAAGCCAGCGGAGATGATGATAGCGCCTTTGACGCCGGCGGTGACACATTCTTGGATGATACCGGGGACGGTGGGGGCGGGGGTGACGATGACAGCGAGGTCGACCGGTTCACCGATTTCGTTGATGGAGGGGTAGGCTTTGATGCCGAGGACACTAGAGCGGGTGGGGTTGACGGGGTAGATGACACCGCCGAAGGCGTTGGTCATGAGGTTCCAGACGATGGTGCGGCCGACGCTGCCACGGCGTTCGGTGGCGCCGATGACGGCGACGGATTTAGGGGCGAAGATGGCGTCTAACGGCCGTTGGCGATATTGCCAGACATCATGAGCAGTAGCGAAATTAGTCATAAGTAAATCATCCTTAATTTAGTAGAGAATGTTATTGTAATGGTAATTATTTGGGATGGTTCGGTTTGGATTTTACAAAAGAGGAGGTTGGGGCAAGGATGTTCGCTCATTTGTAATATAATTTGTTAATGATGATGAACCATCTTATTTATTTTACCGTTAAATAAGTAAATTTCCATATCGTGACATAAATATAAGCGTTTAGCAGAGGTGAGGGGCAAGAAAAGGAACCGCGAATGGGGGAATGCGCGAATGGGTGTTTGGTGGGAAGGTTGGTTTTAGGCTAGGGTGGCTTTGGCTGAGGTGAAAGGTGCTTTGGAATTAGTTAGGGATATGAGATATAGGTGGGGGCGGGTATAATGAAGGTGATATTTGTTAGGGGGGATAGGTGACCTTCGATAGGTCAAGTGATTCGGTATATTTTGGTATAATGAGGTTTATGATGAGTAAGATGAAGAAAGAGTTAGAGCGTTGGGAGAAAGAGACATTGGGGCCGGTGACGAAGCGGTTTCCGGAGCGGAAGGAGACGTTTGTGACATCATCGGAGATTGAGTTGCCGGCGGTGGCGGTACCGGAGCATGATGAGCCGACGTATGGGGAGAAGCTTGGTTTTCCGGGGGAGTATCCATTTACGCGGGGGGTACAGCCGACGATGTATCGGGGGCGTTATTGGACGATGCGGCAGTATGCGGGGTTTGCGACGGCGGCCGAGTCGAATGAGCGTTATCGGTACTTATTGGGTCAGGGGCAAACGGGCTTATCGGTGGCATTTGATTTACCGACGCAGATTGGGTATGATGCGGATGATCCGATGGCGTTAGGTGAGGTGGGGAAGGTGGGGGTTAGTATTCCATCATTGGATGATATGGGGATTTTGTTGGATCAGATTCCGTTGGATAAAGTTAGTATTAGTATGACGATTAATGCACCAGCGGCGGTGTTGTTGGCGATGGTGATTGCGATTGGGAAGCGACAGGGGGTTGAGCCGAAGCAGTTGCGGGGGACGATTCAGAACGATATTTTGAAGGAGTATATTGCGCGGGGGACATATATTTATCCACCGAAACCATCGATGCGGTTGATTACGGATATTTTTGATTATTGTAGTCGGGAAGTGCCGCGTTGGAATACGATTTCGGTATCGGGGTATCATATTCGGGAGGCGGGGAGTACGGCGGCGCAGGAGATTGCGTTTACGTTAGGGGATGGGATAGCGTATGTGCAGGCGGCGATAGAGAACGGGCAAGATGTGGATCTGTTTGCGAAGCAGATATCATTCTTTTTTAATGCGCACAACAACTTTTTGGAAGAGGTGGCTAAGTTTCGGGCGGCGCGGCGTTTGTGGGCGAAGATTATGCGGGAGCGGTTTGGGGCGAAGAATCCGCGCAGTTGGCGGATGCGGTTTCATACGCAGACGGCGGGGAGTACATTGACGGCGCAACAGCCGGAGAACAATGTGGTGCGGGTGACGTTGCAGGCGTTGGCGGCGGTGTTAGGGGGGACACAAAGTTTGCATACGAATAGTCGGGATGAGGCGTTGGCGCTGCCGACGCAGGAGGCGGCGCGGATTGCGTTGCGGACACAGCAGATTATTGCGCATGAGAGTGGGGTAGCGGATATGATTGATCCGTTGGCGGGGTCATATCAATTGGAGCAGTTGACAGATGCGTTGGAGGCGAAGGCGCAGGCGTATTTGGATGTGATTGACGAGTTGGGCGGGATGTTGCCAGCGATTGAGAATGGGTATGTGCAAAAAGAGATTCAAGAAGCGGCGTATCGGTTTCAGCGGCAATTAGAAGATGAAGAGGAAGTGATTGTGGGGGTTAATCGGTTTGTGGAAGAGGAAGAGCAGACGATTGATTTAATGAAGATTGATCCGGCGATTGAAGCGGCGCAGAGAGAGCGGTTGGCGGTGTTGCGGGAGCGGCGGGATAATGAGCGGGTGAGTGGTTTACGGACGCAGTTGGCGGCGACGGCGCGGGGGGATGAGAATTTGATGCCGTTGTTGATTGCGTGCGTGGAAAATGATGTGACGTTAGGGGAGATTTGTCATACGTTACGGGATGTGTGGGGTGAGTATCAGCCGACGGTGGAGATTTAGAAAAAGGAGAGAGGTTTGATGAAGATTAATCATATGGCGATTGTGGTACCGGAGTTGGATGAGGCGATGGGGTTTTGGGTGGAGGCGTTGGGTTTGCCGTTGGATCATGTGGCCGAGGTGCCGGCGGAAGAGGTGAAGGTGGCGTTTTTGCCGGTGGGGGATAGTGCGATTGAGTTGATTGCGCCGACAACAGAAGATAGTGGGGTGGCTAAATATTTAGCGAAGCGGGGAGCGGG
Source organism: Anaerolineae bacterium (assembly GCA_035459145.1). Taxonomy (GTDB): domain Bacteria; phylum Chloroflexota; class Anaerolineae; order Promineifilales; family Promineifilaceae; genus DATHYN01. Next base: position 14,683 of record DATHYN010000390.1, read on the forward strand.
TATGCATCATCTTTGTTTGGAGGTGGATGATATTGAGGCGGCGTTGGCGCGATTGAAGGAGGCGGGGGTGCCATTGATTAATGAGACAGCGCAGGTGAATCATGAAGGCAATTTGTATGCTTTTATTCATCCGAAAGGGACGAATGGGGTGTTGGTGGAGTTATATGAGTTGCCGAAGGAGGGGTGAGATTGTAATGGAAAGAATGTGGCGTTTGCTATTGTGATTGTGCGTAAGGGGAAGGTTTGATGGTTTTTGACGCGGATTTTGGGGATTTTGGGGATTTTTTTGTTGATTTAGAGGTAAGGTTAGGGTTGTTGGGGTTATTTGTGATGGTGATTTTTGAGATTATTTAGGTTACAGTCTATTGAACTACGCTTGAAATGACGGGTTAGATGGTGTACGAGAAGGTTGTTATGAATAAGTTACCGAAGAAAATTCCGCTAATAATTGTGTTGGTTGTATCGATCGTTAGTTTAAATGTGTTAGCGGTAAGTTTGGTTGGTTATTTATCATTTCAAAATGGGCAACGGGCGGTTAATGATGTAGCGGATACATTGCGACGAGAGATTACTTTTCGGATTGAAGAGCATTTGGAGACCTTTTTGCATGTACCACAGCAGATTAATGAGACAAACAGTCAGCTTTTGCGACAAGAGGTCTTAAGGGTTAATGATCCGGAAATGTTAGAGCGGCATTTTTGGGAACAGATACAGATATTTGATTCTGTGTCGAGTATCTATTTTGGGAATACGGCTGGGGGGATGGCGAATGCGGGGCGTGAGGGGGAAGATGGTTTTTTGTATGTAATCGCGACGGATGATTTTAAGCAGGGGGCATTTCGGAAGTTTGAGACAGATGATGAGGGGGAGCGGGGGGAGTTATTATTGACGATGCCTAATTTTGATGCGCGGACACGGCCTTGGTATCAGGGGGCGGTGGTTAATGAGGGAGTAGCGTGGAGTGAGGCGTACATTTTGTTTACGGGGCAGGATATGGCGATTGCCGTGAGCCAGCCAGTTTATAATCGGGATGAGGCGTTGGTGGGGGTGGTGTCGGTTGATCTATTTTTGTCGCAGTTGAATGATTTTTTGCAGGAGATTGAGATTGGGCAGTCGGGACAGGCGTTTATTGTTGAGCGGTCGGGGTTATTGGTGGCGACATCGACAGAGGAGAAGCCGTTTTCGGAGGCGGATGAAGGGGGTGGGCGGCGGCGTTTTTATGCGACGGAGAGTGGGTCGCCGTTGATTCGGGCGGCAGGGGAGAGGTTAGTGGCCGAGTATGGGGATTATGCGCAAATTGATACAGCGGTGCATTTAGAGTTTGAGCTAGAGGGTGAGCGGCAATTTGTACGCGTATTGCCATTAGCGGGGGAAGAGGGGTTAGATTGGTTGGTGGTGGTGGTTATTCCGGAAGCGGATTTTATGACATACATTGAGGCTAACAACCGAACGACAGTGATATTGATTGTACTGACTTTGATTAGTACAGTTTTGATAAGCATTTATATTAGTCATAAGGTGACCGAGCCTATTTTGCAGTTAAATAAGTTGGCGAACAAGTTGGCGAAGGGGGAGTTGAGGCAGACAACGGGCCGTGATACACGGATTCGAGAGATTAGTTCGGTGATGGGGGCGTTTGATGATATGGCGACAGAGTTGGCGCGATTGGTGGCGGAGTTAACGGGAGAGGTGGCGGAGCGGAAGAGGGCGGAGTTGGTTTTGCGGCGAAGTGAGGAGAATTTGCGGATCACATTGGATTCGATTGGGGATGCGGTGATTGCGACAGATGCGGAGGGGTTGGTGACGCGGATGAATCCGGTGGCGGAGAAGTTGACGGGGTGGTTGTTGGTTGAGGCCGAGGGGAAGTCTTTAGGGACGATTTTTCAGATAGTAGATGAGCAAACGCGCCAAGAGGTTGTCAGTCCGGTGGAGCAAGTGTTAGCGGTGGGAGGAATTGTGGAATTGGCAGAGAATACGGTGTTAATTGCCAAGGATGGGAGTGAGCGGTTGATAGCGGATTCTGGGGCACCTATTCGTGATAGTCGGAATAAGTTAATTGGGGTCGTTTTGGTCTTTCGTGATGTGACCGAGGAGATACAGACAAAGGCGGAGTTGTTGAAGGTGAAGAAATTGGAGTCGTTGAGTATTTTGGCGGGGGGGATTGCCCATGATTTTAACAATTTATTAGCGGGTTTGTATGGGTATGTTGATTTGGCGGAGATGTATTTGGATAAAGAGCATCGTGCGTATCAATATTTGCAGAAGGCGAATCAATCTATGGAGCAGGCGACGCATTTGACGCATCAGTTATTGACGTTTGCGAAGGGGGGGGAGCCGATTAAACGGACATTTTCGATACGGGAAGTGATTGTGGAGACGGCACAGTTTTCATTGCGGGGGAGTAATGTGCGGTTGGAGACGGATATTGCTAGGGATTTGTGGTTGGTCAAGGCGGATAAAGGGCAGTTGAGTCAAGTGATTAGTAATTTGGTTATTAATGCGCAGGAGGCGATGCCGAGGGGGGGGACGGTGACGATAACGGCGCAGAATGAGGTCGTTGATGGGGAGATGTGTATTAAGGTGGTGGTGCAGGATGAGGGGGAGGGTATTGAGCCGCAGTATTTGGAGCAGATTTTCGATCCGTACTTTTCGACGAAGGAGCGGGGGAGTGGTTTGGGGTTGGCGTCGGCGTATTCGATTGTGCAGAAGCATGGGGGGCGGATTGGGGTGGATTCGGTGGTGGGGGAGGGGACGTGTTTTGTGGTGTATTTACCGGCCGAGGGGGAGGGGAGTGTGGTTGGTGATGAGATTACTTTAGAAGAGCAGATTTTGCAAAAGTCGTTGGCTGAGTTACATATTTTGGTATTAGATGATGAGGCGTTGGTACGACAAGTTATCGGGACGATGTTAGAGCAGTTGGGTAGTGATGTTACGTATGCGATGGAGGGGCAGGAGGCGATCGATAAGTATGAGGCGGCGTATCGGGGGGGGGA
>DATHYN010000391.1:0-15416 GCA_035459145.1 Anaerolineae bacterium
TCGTTACATCGGCCTATTTTCTACCCCTTTTTTCTGCCCCTTCTTTCCCCTTTTAGCCGATTCCCTGTTTTCCCTCAGCAATTTTCGAATTGCTGATTATTTGGCGACGGCGGCGGCCGCCGCCCGCCCCGTCGCCCACCATCATTCTGCCCGCCACCATCATTCTGCCCACCACCACCATTCTGCCCGCCACCATTCCCATCTACCTGCACCGGCCCATTATTGCCACCTAAATCAAAACCAGCGTTCCCCTGTACCGCCACCACCCCCAACGTTAACCCCATGACCAAAACAACTGTCGCTACCATTCCCCCTAACCATCCCCGCCATGACCAACGCCGACCAACACCATTCGCCGCCACCGCCGCCACGTCTCCCGCCACCACACCTTCTGCCACCAATATCTCATCAACCGCCGCTATCACCCGCGGCCGCCTCGGCCGCTCCGCAACCAACTCACGACCATCATCGCCCCCCAATACCTCCGCCCGACTCGGCCTCTCCAAAGCCTGCAACGCCTCTAAAAACTGTGTCGCTGTCGGCCACCGTAACGCCCCTTTCTTGGCCAACGCCTGCCGCAAAACAACGTCACACCCCGCTGGTAACTGCCGATTACGCCGCTCGGCCGATGGCATCGGCGCCTGTAAATGCTGCGTCATAATCCCATGCGTTGTCCCTAAAAACGGCCGTTCACCCGTCAATAACTCAAACATCACTACCCCCAACTGATAAATGTCGGTCGCCGGCCCCACATTCCCCTCCAATACCTGCTCCGGTGCCATATACTCTGGCGTTCCGATAAAGGTAATCGTCTGCTCCGCCTGCCCATCCGCCAATAACCGCGCTAACCCGAAATCGGCTAAATAAACCTGCCCCTCACCATCTAATAAAATGTTGTGCGGTTTGATATCCCGATGAATAATTTGGCCCGCATGGGCCGCATCCAACGCCGACGCAATCGGCATCATCAACTGGACCGCCTCCGTTAACCCCAGCGGCTCTTCTCCTAACAGATGACGTACCGACCCACCAGCCATATATGGCATCACCAAATATAACCGGTTCTCCCACTCCCCAACCGCTAACAAACGCACAATATTCTTGTGCCCTAACTCCACCATCATCGCTGCCTCCCGCCGAAATCGCGCCCGCGCCCGCTCCCGATTGCCATACCCATCACGCAATACTTTGATCGCTACCTGCTCACCACTCTCCCCATCTTTCGCCAAATAAACGGTCGCCGATCCCCCTCGGCCTATCTCTTCAATAATTTCATACTGTTCAATCTTTTTCCCTATCATGCTCATCTCTCCTTCACACCTAACTCAAACCGATAAAATCTCTCCCCAAAATCTTATAACCATTCGCCCCCGCGATAACGCCACTGTGGAAACAGTAAGCGCATCACGCTCTGGCCTGCCGCAAATGTGACCAACCACACCGTCCCATAATGCCAGACGAATAGCCACCATGGTGGTAGGTTGCCAATCACCCCCAATCCATACGCCAAGCCCGCTAATAAACACCCCTCTAATACCCCCGCCAATAATTGCAAATTAGGGGGCCAATCATGATCCCAGCGCCATTGTTGCCCATAATCGTAAATAATGTCCCACCCCCAACCCAAAATCAATGTCCAACCAAGGAATAATAGGGGAATAATGCTATTTGTTCCGATGACAAAGAGCAAGGTCACCGCCGCTCCAAAACTGCTTAATAAGAAAAACCGCGTCTGCCATCGACCAGCTAATGTCGGGGTCATATGCTTACTCCTCTGGCCCAGCGCCACCAACCTCGTAACGACCGCCATCCGTATAACGACCGTAAATCGGGCACGCCTTGACCGATCAAATCTTCTGTTATCTGTAATGCCGCGTATTGCAACCCTAAAAAGCTGTCAACCGCCGCATAAGGCCCCCCTAATGTGCTAATCCCACTCGCGTACATCCGCCCCCCGCCGTTACGCATCTCTTCTAACTCAAATTGCGGATTAACTGCTAACCGTCCTTGAACATTGCGCGGCAGTTGATAATGGGTCACTAAATCATGTAATAAACTGTGTCGTTCAATACCTGCTTCTAACCCGGTCGCATCAATGATAAAATCGGCCGCTAACATCAACTGGTGTGGTATGGTCGCTTCAGCGTCGTTGAGGGTGGTGATTAAACGGCCGTTTTCCCCCAACACCACCTCATCTACCGTCCCAATATGAATCTGATACCACCCCTCCGCTAATCCATCTGCAATCATCTGCCGCCAATCCGGCCGATCCGCCGTCGTCGTCCCCCCCCAACTGCTCAATAACTCGTCCCGCGTCTCACTCCCTCCCGCCTCTAACTCAACCCGTAAATCCCCCCCCCAAGCCGCCTTCGGCCAATTAAATGGTTGAAATTCCCAATGATTGGCTACTTCCCTCTGCGCACTCCCATAACGGTTTCCCGCCGTATTCGTCTCCCGCATTAAATGCAAAATCTGAATCCGCTTCTGACTGGCTAAACGCACCTCCTGCAACCGCTGAATAACCCGTGACGCCACAATGCCTCGCCCCCGTATGACCACAATGCCCCCGTTATCAGCCAAATGCTCGTAAATATGATCATGCCCCTCATACGCATTCACCACCCGCCGCCGATCCCCCGTCGCCGTTCGGTACGCTTGTAAATCAGGCAAAAAGCGCACCCCACCATACCCTACCGCCACATGCAAATAATCACAGACAACGGCCGCATAACGTTCACCCTCTGTCTCAGCCTCTAAACTATAAATCAACACATAACGACCATCATCCGTCTGCCGAATATACCGCACCCGCCCATAACGCCACATCTCAGCCCACCCAATCCGGGCCGCTTCTCGCGCCATCGCTGCAAACACCGCTCCCGCTCGTGGTGTATATGTCGGCACAAATGGCTCATTGAACAGTTGCCAAGCGACCTTACCCGCTTGCCGCCAATGTCCCGCCCGCAACTCAGCCCCGATCTCCCGCACCCCATATCCCGGCCAGCCCCACAAATTATCAGGGCATGAATCAGAATTCGACCGCAACCGCTCATATTCCGGTATTTGTGAATTTTTACACAATTGCCGATACCGCTCGTACGGCACCGGCTCTAACCCCAACACCACAATATCTTCCCGTTTCGCCCCATGAACCAATAAATGATCGACCCACACAAAACTACCAATCCCACCACCTATGGTCGCATAACGGCTCTCAGAGACGTTCATTTCCCGTTTTAAACGGTCTACAGGCACTTTTTGGCGTTGGACGACCCAATCCGGTATCACTTGCCGCTCAGCCAACTTTGGCCATGATGTAATTACATCGGTTGCCGCCGTAAACAACTCCACATCATCAGCAACCGTTGTTGGCAACGCCGCCGCCAACGCCTCATAATGAAAAAACTCTGTCTGCGTCACCGTATCACCTTCAGCTTCCCCTAAATAGATCGTAAACGCAAACGGCCCCACCTGAAACCGGCTCCTATCCTGCAACGCGGTCATATGTAACACCCTCTGCCCATCAGCCAAGATCCCATTTTTGCTCCCCGTATCCTGTAACCGCACATGCTGTCCATCACCCTCCAAACGCGCATGTTGGCTTGATACAAATTGACTATCCAACACAATATCATTGTCCGCATCACGACCAATGGTAATCGGTAACGTGACCAGTTGCTCTTCCTGTTGTTCTAGTCGTGGATCATACCATTGCAATTTAATCATCTCACTACCCATTACACACCTCCAACAAACTGATGTATCTCTTGTTGGGTATGGGCATCAGCCACAAATTGACCACAACAGGGGCAAAACATCATCTCATCATCAACTGGTTGACCACAACTTTCATTCGCACATTGCAATTGCCGCCTTACACGAACTAAATAAGCACCAATCATCACCTCTGTTTTATCTGTAATCAGCACTTGCAAAACCCGTTGTCCTTGCCAATACAAGCCATTGGTACTATCCAAATCAAGCAAAAACAGCTGCCCACCTTGCCATAACAAACAAGCGTGGCGTCGCGACACCCCTGTCCGCTGTCCCCCTAAAATCACATCATTATGCTTATCACGGCCAAAATAAAGAGGGACTTGCAAACTGCATGACCCCCGCTCTTGTTGATTCTTCTGATTAATCCATTCAATTTGCACGGGCATCATACCCTCCTTCTTTAAAAATTTACATACAGGTAACCTACTTTCGACAATCCACAAACCCCTCCAAACGTCATTTCGAGTGGAATTTTTCCCACTCTCCTCATTTGGAACCTACCAGTCGTCAAAGGGCAAAATGGAATCGAGAAATCTACCCTAAAAATACCCTAACCAACTCTTATACACCGGCTCAATTAATTATCGAACTCAGATTACAGCTATAAAAACTGTTCACTATTTCCCAAAGTATAGGTAACAGGTATGAAGATGTTATGAAGATGTTATAAAGAGGCTATGTTTATTCTTTTTTGCTCGTTGGCAACGTAAAATAGAATCGACTCCCTTCCCCTTCTGGATTATCTATCACCCCCACTCGGCCCCCCAACTTCGCCACAATCCTCTGCACAATCGACAACCCCAACCCATGCCCCTCCGCCCGCCCCTCCTCCAAACGGGTAAACGGCGTAAACAACCCCTCTTTCTCCGCCGCCGTCAAACCAGCCCCATTATCTTGCACCCAAAACTGAACCTCATCCCCAGCCGCCAATAACGTATACCCCAATACCACCTGCGGCGGCGTCCCCCCATACTTCAACGCATTACTCACATAATTGCTCCAAATCTCCTCCACCCACGGCCCATACCCCACCGCCCGCGGCCAGCTCTCTGGTACCACCCAATCAGCCTCGTACTCAACCACCATATGCTCTAAACGCGCATAAACCTCGGCCACAATCCTCCCCATCCCCAATGAACTCATCACCACCTCATCCTTTCGCCGAATGCTCGACAAAAGCAATATCTCATCAATAATCCGCCCCATCCGCATCACATTCGCCTCAATCGCCTGCAGCTTCTCCTCCCGTTCCGTCAATGACATTTTTTCATGAAACGCACTCACCAAAGATGCATATCCTTGAATCGCGGTCAAAGGTGTTTTTAAATCATGCGCCACCGTATGCGCAAACGCATCTAACTCTTGATTCTGTTCCACCAATAAATCATTCGCTCCCTGCAACTCCTCTGTTAACTGCTCCAAACGAATATTTTGGCGCACGATCTCGTCCCGATAGCTGAACACAATACCACTAATAAAGTAAGCGATAACAAAACCACACGTCCCCGCAATCACAAACAATGAAAACGATACTTCGCCACTGATCAACAAACTTAAACTTAACGCCAACACCTCCGACAACAAAAACGAAGCTATCGCGTTCTTTAACGGCGTATCAAGTAAAGTTTTTAATATTTTCTTGCGGTTGAATCTCATCTTCATCAAAAATCTCGTCCTATAATAATACCCATTATACGAGATTCAGCCCTAATCAGGTAATATATTTATCCAAAAGCCTGTTTTATCTCCCTCAAAGCCCCAAAACTATAAATTCACCAAAGGGTATGTTTAAAATCAGTTAAACTTTAGCTCCAACCCGTCTCGACCGAAGTTTGCCCGCTATTTCAATGAAATAAATGCCACGAAAAAGGAGGGAAAACGTAGTGGGGAGACCCGTATAACCTTCTAACCCCTCCTCACTTCGCCAACACACAAAAAATCCGTCACCCCCCCCAAATCCGCGTCAAAATCCACCAAACCGCATCAAACCACACCCTACTCATCCCACTCCCGCAAAAACGGCAAAACCTGCCCGCGAATCTCATCCCGCACTCGGCCAAAAACCGCCATCTGCTCCGCCTCACTCCCCCGCGCCTCAGCCGGATCATCAAACCCAATGTGCACCACATCCCCTTCGCCCAACCATAATGGACAATCCTCAGCCGCCTCAGCACACACCGTAATCACCACCGCAAACGACCACTCCCGATACAAATCAACCACCTCCGACTGATACCCACTAATATCAATCCCTAACTCCGCCATCGCCGCCACCGCCAACGGATGCACATACCCCGCCGGCTTCGTCCCCGCCGATACCGCCTCCCACTCATCCCCTAAATAATGATTCACCAGCCCGGCCGCCATCTGACTGCGGCACGAGTTGCCCGTACATAAAATTAAAACCTGTTTTGTCATTTATGATAACTCTTTATACTTGCCGGTTACGGTATACACCACCCACTCACAAATATTGCTAACCCGATCCGCCGCTCGTTCTAAATTGTGGGCCGCCCATTCTAAATAGTTGGCCACCTGCCACCGCTCCGGATCTTCACTCGCCCAGACCAATAACTCACGATAAACCTGATTAAAAAGCGCATCAACCGCATCATCACGCTTCGGCACCTGTCGTGCCGCCACATCATCACGCCGGCTGAACGCCAATAACGCATCACGTAACATCGCCTGCGCCAATTCGGCCATTTGGGGAAGTTGGGGGGTGGGGGGAACGGCCGTTTCCTTCCCCAACAACTCCGTAATCCGCGCAATCCCCTTGGCATAATCGTTAATACGTTCCAATTCACCCGCAATCTGCATCACCATCGTCACAAAACGCATATCACTCGCCATCGGCTGCTGCGTCGCAATCAAACGGAGACAATCATGCATAATCGTGATCCATTTCTCATTGATCCAATCATCCCCCACGATGATATTATGCGCCGCCACCATATCCCGCTGCGTCAAGCTTTTGGCCGCCACACCTAAATTTTCCTGCACTTCACTACCCAATGCGAGTAAACGATCATGCAAACCAAGTAACTGTTTGTCTAATAATTCTCTAGGCATATAGTTAACCAAACCGGCCCGTAATATACTGTTCCGTTAACTCATGTTTCGGATTAGTGAACAACTTACCTGTCTCATCATACTCCACTAAATACCCAGCCCGATCTTCGTTCACCGTAAAAAAGGCGGTGTAATCCGATGAGCGGGCCGCCTGTTGCATATTATGGGTAACGATGATGATCGTATAATTCTTCTTCAACTCTTGAATCAACTCTTCAATCCGCAAGGTCGCAATCGGATCAAGCGCTGACGCCGGCTCATCCATCAAAATAATCTCTGGCTTGACCGCAATCGCCCGCGCAATACATAACCGTTGTTGTTGACCACCCGATAAAGATAAACCACTTTGCTGTAATTTATCCTTCACTTCGTCCCACAACGCCGCTTGCCGTAACGATTGTTCCACCAACTCATCCATACTCCCTTTATACCCATTAATCCGCGCCCCCCAAGCCACATTATCATAGATGCTTTTTGGAAATGGGTTCGGTTTCTGGAATACCATCCCAATCCGTCGCCGAATTTCTACCGGATCCACTTGTGGGTGATAAATATTACGACCGCGAAATAACACTTCCCCTTCCACACGGGCAATATCAACCAAATCATTCATCCGATTGAACGAGCGCAAAGCGGTACTTTTACCACAACCGGATGGCCCAATCAAAGCGGTGATCGCCTGCTTGTGAAACCGCAAGCTTACATCACTGACCGCTTGAAAATCCCCATAATACACATTTAAATTATTCGTTTCTAAGGCATATTCGCCATTGGTACTCATGCAGCCCTCCGAGAGTAATGATTTCTGAGCAAAACAGCTGTGGCATTTAAGGATAAGAGTAATACCAACAACACTAAAATCGCCGCCGCCGCAATATTGCGAAACTCATCTTGCGGCCGTGATGTCCATTGATAAATTTGAATCGGTAATGTCGTAAACTTGGCAAAGGGGCCATCAGGATCCACCACGATAAAGGTCGATGCCCCGACCACAACCAAGGGAGCCGTCTCCCCAATCGCCCGCGACATCGCCAAAATCGTGCCGGTCAAAATGCCCGGCGTCGCACTCGGCAACACATGATGCCAAATCGTCTGCCATTTCGTCGCCCCTAAACCAAAACTCGCTTGACGCAACGAACTAGGCACCGCCCGAATCGCTTCTTGCGCATTAATAATAATAATCGGCAAAATCAGTAACCCTAACGTTAACCCCGCCGAGATAATCGTCCGCCCATTAGCCGTCGTCGGGTCAACACCCCCAAATAAAGCCCCACTCGTCAATGGCTCTAACGTCCGCACGAAAATGGCCAACCCCAACATCCCATAAATAATCGATGGTACCCCAGCTAAATTGTTAATATTCGTCTGAATCAACCGATTAATAAACGACGCCCCAGCATACTCTTCTAAATAGATTGCTGCCCCCACACCCACCGGGAATGAGAACAAAATCGTGATGAAAATTACCCACAGCGACCCAAATATCGCTGTCCGTACCCCGGCAAACTCAGGATTACTCGATTGCGGCCGTTGCAAGAAATCAGCCGTTAACCATGAGCGGAAATAAACCTCACTACCTGGGTATTTCGCTTCCGCCTCGGCCAACACCTCCCCCCGACTAAACAAAGAGTCCATCAACGACCACGTCTGCACCACTTCCGGCTCCACCACCTCGCTCAACACCAACTGGTACACATTGTCCCGATCCCGTGCCGGCAAGCTACAACCCGCCGCCGGCTCCGCACTAGCACACGACGCTTGATACTTCGCTTCCGTATCAAACGCATAACTATCTTCATAGAAACGTTGATCCCGCTCAAAACGACGACCAAGTCCTGTCGAAATGTTCGCCTGCAAAATCTCAATCAGCTGATCTTTCGACAAATCTTGCAATTCACCCGTCGCCCCAATTGAGGCCACGACCTCCGCTGGCGGAATCGTATTCTCCACCGCCACCAACCCAAACGCTTGGTTGGTAATGTTATACAACAACGCCGTCAAGGCGATAATCCCCACCAGCGTCGCCATTTGAAAGCTAAGCTTCAAACCCACGCCGGTACGGTGCCGTTTGATAATATATTTCTCTAAATCTGTCCCTTCAGGGAACCCTGTCTCTAACTCTTGGTTGGGGTCATTAGGCATCATTCGTACACCTCACGGAAACGGGCAACCACCCGTTGGCTAAAGATATTCAACGATAACGTCAAGAAAAAAAGCAACAAGCCAATCGCAAAAATACTGTTGTAATCGATCGAATCGTAGCTTAAATCTCCACCACTAATCCGCACGATATGGCCCGTCATCGTCTCGGCCGAATCAAATGGATTAAACGTGAATGCTGGCCCAGCCCCCGCCGCAATCGCCACAATCATCGTTTCCCCAATCGCTCGCGAAATCGCGACCACGAACGCGGCCGTAATCCCCGACAAAGCCGCCGGCAATACCACCCGTAACGATGTCTCTAATCGGGTCGCCCCTAAACCATAGGCCGCTTCCCGTAATGATTTCGGTACCGCATGAAGCGCATCTTCGCTCATCGAACTAACTAAGGGGATGATCAAGATGCCAACAACGACGCCGGCCGAGGCTGTGTTAAAAATTTGCACCGTATCAACCCCAAACCAAGAACGAAATAGGGGGGTCATAAACGTTAACGCAAAATATCCATACACAACCGTGGGCACGCCAGCCAACACTTCCATAATCGGCTTTAAAATGCTGCGTGCCCGTAAAGATGCATACTCGCTCAGATAAATCGCTGTCGCCAAACCAACTGGCAACGCCACACTCATCGCAATTAAACTCGTCATGAAAGTCGCATTGACCAATGACCATATCCCAAATTTACTAATCTGCGGATTCCACTCCGTCCCCGTAAAAAACTCAACCAAAGAGACGTAACTGCCTCGAAAAATCTCCACGCCAGCGGAATGTGGCACGGCCGCCGTCTCCTGTACCCCCCGCTCTACCGTCAACAATGTCCCTTCGATACTACTCACCATGACGATTTCGTCACTTAGTCGTAATGTATCCCCCACTTCCAACACCCCACCACTCCGACTCACTTCAAACGTGGTCACACTCTCATCAATCCCCACCGTCAAGCTTTTATTCGTCTGTTCCCACATCTGGTGGGTAAAAAAGGCCAATGATTCCTTGCCTAATTCATAAACAATACCAATCGTTGTTAAAATCGAGATTACACCACACAAAAACAGTAACGATTGAATAATCGTTTCTCCAATACGTGGTTTTTTCCGTAATTCACCCAAATCGATGCTATCACGGCTGGTCAAACTGCTAGTTGTTGCCATTTCTCCTTCCATTATGTTGCCTCTCTGCTTTGTTTCGGTACGTGATTTCTCCCCGTACCTTTTATTTTAACCTGTCCAATTTATGCCTGTCAACCAAATAAAGCGTTAATCGCTATCATACAAACGGGGTAAGTCGTAAAGTGGGGCGCTTGGCGCGCCCCACTCAGCCAGTATGACGCTACTCTATTTAATCAAGATCAACTCTATTGACCATGCATTCCTTGGAACCAGTTATAGGTGGATAATAATAACGATTCTTGGCTGGCCGGGAAGTAACCGGCATCCGCCACCTCTTCGTTCACATAGGTCAGATAGAAATTGATAAATTCAGCCACTTGGGGCTTTTCTTGCATAATTGTGGCGTCACTGTATACGTACAACGGCCGTGCCAACGGATAACTACCCGCATCCACATTAGCCGCATTCGCTTCAACACCTTCAATATCTAAAATGTGTAACGCATCCGCATTTTCTTGGTAGTACGCATACCCGAAGAAACCAATCGCATATTGACTGCCTTGGATCCCTTGGACCAACACATTATCATCTTCACTTTGTTGCAAATTATCCGCGTTCAAAATCGGATCTTTCTCTTCGTCAAACACTTCTTCCACGAAATAGTCGAACGTACCGCTGTCTGTACCGGGGATAAACCGTTGAATCGGCTCAGCGGGCCACTCACTATTCACATCTGACCAATTGGTCGCTGTTGAGAAGATCATCGCCAACTCTTCCATCGTCGCCCCAGTGATAAACGTGTTATCACGACTCACCACCACGGCCAACGCATCTGTCCCTACCCGGAACTCAAGCGGATTCCGACCAATTTCCGCACACGATTCCCGCTCCGAATTCCGAATGGGGCGGCTCGCATTTGAAATATCAGATTCACCCGCCACACAGAACCGCTCAAAGCCAGCCCCGCTACCAATGCTGTCAATCGTAATATTGTCCCCGTACCCTTCATCACGGAACCGCTCGGCCATCCGTTCCGATAACGGAAACACCGTCGAACTACCCGCCGTCACAATATCACCACGCACATCCAACGGATCCACCGCCGGTAAAGTTAACAAACCTTGTGCATCTAACCAGCTTGCCTTCGCAATACTCAATGCCGTATCACTTGCGGGGAAATAACCGACATCAATTACCTCTTCGTTAGCATATGTCAAGAAGAAATTGATAAATTCAGCCACTTGTGGTTTTTCTTCCATAATGGTCGCATCACTATAAATATACAACGGCCGTGCTAACGGATAATGACCCGCATCCACATTAGCCGCATTCGCTTCTACCCCATCAATTGCTAAAATGTGTAACGCACCCGCATTTTCTTGATAATATGCATACCCGAAGAAACCAATCGCATACTGACTGCCTTGGATCCCTTGAACCAACACATTATCATCTTCACTTTGTTGCAAATTATCCGCGTTCAAAATCGGATCTTTCTCTTCGTCAAACACTTCTTCCACAAAATAATCAAATGTCCCACTGTCCGTTCCAGGAATAAACCGTTGAATCGGCTCATCGGGCCACTCACTATTCACATCGGACCAATTGGTCGCTGTCGAAAAGAGCATCGCCAACTCTTCCATCGTCACTTCTGTGATAAAATCATTATCACTACTGACGACCACCGCCAATGCATCTGTCCCGACGCGGAACTCAATCGGATCCCGGCCAATTTCCGCACACGATTCCCGCTCCGAATTCCGAATGGGGCGGCTCGCATTTGAAATATCAGATTCACCCGCCACACAGAACCGCTCAAAACCAGCCCCGCTACCAATGCTGTCAATCGTAATATTGTCCCCATACCCTTCATCACGGAACCGCTCGGCCATTCGCTCCGCTAACGGAAACACCGTCGAACTACCCGCCGTCACAATATCACCGCTCACATCCAACGGATCCACCATCGGCATCATCCCCATATCCATCATCATCCCATCATCACTGGGCATGCTGGTGTCGTCCGCATTATTACTACCACTGTCCGCGCTATTATTTGTATTTGTATTCGTATCGGCATTATCTGGTTCAGGCTCATCGCCACCACATGCGGCCAACGCAAAGGCGAGCAACAATACCAGCATCAGACGGTAAAAACGTTTCATCTTCTGTTCTCCTAATTTCTTCAGGGAATTTCTATTGGGATTGTTACTGTTATTGGTTACATTTGGGCAGGAACAGTAACAAACTGCAAAGGTACTAATTTTATGTAACCTATTGCTATTGTAGGTGATCCTATTTAACGGCCGTTCAATACCCTGTTATCAATCAGCTAACATCATGTTAACGTTCTGTTAACACCAAACCTAACGCCTTTGTTTACAAAGCACTAATCGGCACCGTAAAATAAAACGTACTCCCTTCTCCTAACTTGCTCTCCACCCAAATCTGCCCCCGATGAATATTGACCAAATGACGCACAATCGCTAACCCCAACCCCGTCCCCCCACTTGTTCGTGCCCGATCAGCCTTATAAAACCGTTCAAAAATTCGTCCCTGCTCTTCTTTGGGAATCCCCACCCCCGTATCGGCCACCCACACCAATACCATATCCCCTTTTTGCCGCGCCCCCACGGTCACTCGGCCCTGCGCCGATGTAAATTTCAACGCATTATGCGTCAAATTTGTAATCACTTGCTTAATACGCTCCGCATCAATCAATACCAATGGCAACCGATCGGCCACATCAATCTCTAACGTAATGTTCGCCCGCTCCGCCTGCTCCCCCAACCGCTCGGTCACCTGCAATATCACATGACTAATATGGGTGGCCGCCAACCGTAAGGGCACTTTTCCCGATTCAATTCGTGCTAATTCTAATAACTCCAACACCATCTGCGTTAATGTATCTACCTCGTCCGCCGCTCGATTCAAAAATCGATGCGCCATTACCGGATCCTCCAACGCCCCATCTTGTAATGTCTCCACCACCGCCTGCAATGAGGCCAATGGTGTCCGTAACTCATGTGAAATATTACTGATAAAATCGCGCCTCACCGTCTCTAAACGGCGTATCTGGGTCAAATCTTGCAAAATAATTAAATAACTTAGCTTCCCCGGCGTCGGTACTGGTGTCATAATCGCTTGCAAAAATAACCCTTGCGCTTCTAACTCAACAACAGCTATCTGCTCCGCCTCATCAGCACGACATGCTTGCCACAAGGCAATCAATTGATGATGACGCAACGCCTGTGTAATCGGCTGTTCCAACATATTAGCCTCTTTGACTTGCAAAATAGCTTCCCCCGCCGGATTCATTCGCTGGACCAAACCGACCTCATCAGTCAAAATAATGGCATCTGCCATATGATTCAACATCGCTACCAACTTCTTCTGTTCATCTACTAAACCAATAACCTGCTGGCGAATTTGATCCGCCATCCGATTAAAGGTACCAGCCAATTGACCAATATCCCCTGGCGAAGCCCGATAATAACGCGCATCCAAATTCCCATCGCCTAAATTAGCGGCTACCTCATTCAATGACAATAATGCTGACGAACTACGATGTGAGACCAATAACACCAAGATAGCCACAACCACAAAGATGGCACTACTCATCGCCAATATCCATAAACGCAATTGCCCTAACTCATGTTGAAATGCGGTTAAGGGCAAAGCGATGCGCAATAAACCAATGCGTTCGCCACTATTAGTTGTCAGCGGTACAACCGTGTGCATCATTTCTAAACCGGCGGGACGACTAACCCGCACCACTTGTCCGAAATCCGCTTGCCCCACTAAAAGCGCTTGTATCTCCGGTTGGCTCGCCTCATTCCCATACGCGTCACTGCCTAAGGGTGTGGCCACGATGACGTTGCCATTCAAATCAATAATGCTCATATAGACCGATAATGTGTCCAGCCACACGGTTGTCAAATTAGTCAATACCCCTTCCCCATCTTCCAGCTCAACCAACACCGGCTCTAAATGTGTCGCAATATGCTTCGCTTCTAACAGCATATGCGTTTGCGTCGTTTCGATATAGAAATCAGCCATAAAGTCCGAAAAAAACAACGTTATTCCCAATAACGCCAACCCTGTCAAGACCAAGTAAGGCGTGACCAGCGACCAATTAAGTATGCGCATCAACTTACCCATACAATTCCCTAGGGCAAAGACTCACAAACGACCCCATCCCCACCCCCATCAAGTTGATGGATATCAAAGCCCACCTCTTCCCAACAAAACTCATAACAAATTTGAGCCTCCGCTTGGGTATCAAAATCACGACAATTATACGCATTCCGGTCACACCGTGCGCATCCGGCCGGCGCATCAGCCGGCAAATCAGCCCACATCCCCAAACGCGCCGCTTGCGCTTCGGCTTCTAACTGGGCAAACTGTTCCGCATACATAGTATCCGGTTCAAATACAACCGCGGCCGCCCAGCCCTGACGCATTAACGCTTCATTGACAAAATAACCATTGGGCAAATAAACATAACGTAACAAGCGCCCATAAGGATCTGTCTCCGATATATCTTTCACTAACACAACCCGCTGATCACCAACCAAAGCCGCATTGGCCGCCGTCGCTTCCGCATAAAAAGGGGCATCCCGTTCCGGGGTATTAATCCCAATATAACGTACCCGATATTCTTGCCCATCAATAAGGACATCAATCGTATCCCCATCAATAATCTGAATAACATCAGCCAGCTCGCCTTCAGGCACCGTATCTTCCGTAATCGGTTCTGGGGCAACTGTAATAGCTGATAAATCCATACAACCGGTTAAACCGATTAAAACAAGAGGAAAAATCCAATAATACCGCAATAATTTAATTAGTTTCATAAGTTATCCACATATCCACAAGGTTTTCCACAGGCTATTTCAACCAGCCCCCATATATTGGGGCTAAACATCAGCTAAACCGGATATTACCCCCATAAATAGGTGGTACTTAACATAAAAACCAAGCCTATTTGAACCAAATTCATGAGATTTCAAATCTATATCATATAGATTTTAATAATGCTTTGTTTATGCCATATAACCAATAGTGGCAACACAACATAATCATGTTTATTATACTTGATAATAAGAAGCTATCGACCCCAATTAATAAATAATGATATTCGTTTGATTAAGTCTATCTTAAGGATATTTTTTTCTTTCTTGAATTTGGTATAAAAAAACAATCCCCAATTAAGTATAAATATATATTCTTTTTTAGTAGTATATAGTAGGGGCTGTGGATATGTGGATAACTCTGTGGATACTAATATGTGGG
>DATHYN010000392.1:0-18620 GCA_035459145.1 Anaerolineae bacterium
TCCCCCCCATCCTATGCCCATACATAAACGTTGGCACCTGCGGATACTTCTCCTTAGCCGCTACCACCGAACTGTTAATATCACGCATAAAGGCCAAATAATTAGGGATATACCCCCGTGCCCCCTCCGATTGACCATGTCCCCGCGCATCATACGACCATAACACATACCCCGCCTCGGCAAATGCCTCCCCCACATGCCCGTACCGCCCCCCATGCTCCCCAATCCCATGCACCAAACAAACCACCCCCTTCGGTGAACCATCCGGCTCCCAATATTGCGTATACAACTTCACCCCATCAAAACTTTGCCGCCAACCTTCAACATGTTTCATCATCCACTCTCCTACAATACAACGCCTTCCGGATCATTACCAGCCGCTATCATCGCCGCCTTCACATTGACCCGTGACAACAAAGCCAAACCCACCACAAAGAAAACAATCAATGACAACAATGCCAAACGCTGTGTCCCTGTAATCTGCGCCGCCGCCGCAAACGCAATCGGCCCTAACCACGACGTCCCCCGCTCACTAATCTCATAAAAACCAAAATATTGCGCTTCACTATCTTTCGGAATCATCTGCGCAAACAAAGAACGACTCAACGCCTGTGACCCACCTAAAACAATCGCTAATACCGCCCCCATAATAAATAACTGGGTCACTGTTTGCAACCACAAATAAGCATAAATGACCAATCCAGACCAAATAACCAAACTCAACATCACCGACTTCTTCGCCCCAATCTGTTGCGCCAAATAACCAAAAATAAACGCCCCAAAAAATGCCGTAAACTGAATCATCAATACCAACAGCAACAATGTCGTTGACTCCACCGCTAATTCATCCGCCGCATATGACGTCGATACCGCAATTACCGTTTGAATACCATCATTAAAAATCAAATACGCGATCAAATATTGCAATGTAATCGGATACTTCTCATACATCTCTTTTAATGTCGACCAAATCTCCCTAAAACTAAATTTGATAACATTTGTTCCTTCAGGAAGGCTACGTGGCGCGTCCCGTTTTTTCAATCGTTGTTGGGGAAAAAGATAAGTAAATACCAACCACCACACACCAGCACTAGCCAAACTTAAACGGAGAGCTAAAACTTTGTCCTCCATTGCATATAGCATACCAAAGTTAATAGCCAACAAGAGTCCACCACCCAAATAACCATAAGCAAACCCACGCGAGCTCACTGCATCTCGTTGATCTGGACTCGCAATCTCAGGCAAAAATGCATTATAGAAAACAACAGCCCCACCAAAACATAAATTCGCAATTATCAATAATAAACTAGCCAGTAAAACCGCCCCATTTGTGCCAATAACAGGCATATCCGCTCTAATAAAAAACATTAAAATCGTCGTAATACTGCCAGCATAAGCAAAATACATCAATAATTGCTTCTTTAAATTAGTATAATCCGCAATCGTGCCTAATACAGGCAAGAAAATCACTTGCAAGATAACAGATAAAGCGACTGCTAACGGATAAATAGCGGCCGCTTCAACATCAGTACCCAAAATGTTCAAAGGTATTTCACTATTCTGAGCCAAATCTAAAATATACGGACCTAATAAAGCTGTGATCACTGTTGTACTAAAAGCTGAATTCGCCCAATCATACATTGTCCAGCCAAAAATCTCTCGCTTATCGTTCATCTTCGTCTCCTGAATTAAACGGCCTTGTTATATTTGCATTGGCAATTTTTGGTAAGCCAATGCCACTACCTTCGATTACAGGTTGTTATTATCCCCCCCCTCCCCTAATTTCGCAATAAATAGGTCACGCCAAAATTTAGCTCCCCAACCTACTCAATCCCCTGCCAATCTACTCAGTCCCAATTAATCACCAAAATCATTCACTATTAGGCAACGGCGCAAACAACTGTGGCCGGCACGGATCAAAATCCTCACCTAACACCACCCGATAATTATATTCGTAACGCTCTTCGCTCTCTAAAATCAACTGCCCTCGATATTGATCAAACACCCACGCAATCATCCAATTAAACGACCCTTTCCAATTCGGACCATAATACGTAATCGTCGTGTAATCAACGGGCTCAGCCAACGTCTCTGTCACTTCCGGAATAAACCCTTGCCACGCCAAATTCTCGGCCGCCAACGCCCCCATATCCTCATTCCCCGTCCCATTCACAATCTCCACCGTAATCGGCGACCGATACACACTACTCAATGCCGGCGGCTCAAACATATACCCCAACGTCTCTTCCATCTTTTCCCAATTAGGCAACTGTACTGACGCCCCAGTCGTCGGCACCGTCCATGGAATCAAATTATCCCCCACCAAATAAATATGTTGTAACCCATTCTCTTCCACTTCATAAGCCATCGGCGCTAACTGCAACGCCCGCCCAATATCCATATCCGTATCCACAATATCACGATACGTCACCCACAACGTCGGAATCTGATCCAACAAATCCGCCTCCACACCCTTCTCTAAAATCGCCCGTAAAATCTGCTGTTGCCGCCGCCCGCGGTCAAAATCACTCGTCGTCATCCGCGACCGGGCATACCACAACGCCAAATCTCCATCCATATCATAAATACCCGGCTCAAGAGTAAACCGCTCGTAACTCTCTTCTAACGTAATATCTAAATCTGGTGATTTCAAACGCCAATCCGTCAACCGACAACTCACCGAAATCTCAACCCCATCCAACAAATCGATAATTTGTTTAAAACCGGTAAAATCCAGACGGGCATAATAATGAATCGGAATCCCTAAATTATATTGAATCGCATCTTTCAACCGGGCAATTCCCCCACCCGGATAATTGGCATCCACTCCTGTCGAATACGCCGTATTAATCCGGTTCATCGTCCAATCAGGAATATAAACATAAAGATCACGGGGCAACGAGACCATTGATGCCGTTTTCGTCTCCCGATTAACCGACACAATAATCAAACTATCGGTCCGCGCCACACCATTACTATCATCATCTGTGTCACTACCAAGTATCAAAAAGTTAGTGATATGATCACCCACGTCAAAGGTGGGTACCGCCGTTGGTATCGGCGTCGGCAACGGCGTCCCCAACGCATCAACCATATTATCCTCCCATCCCAATGCCACTCCCGTCGGTTGCACCTGCGGCACACTCGTGGGCGTCGGCGTCACCGCCGGCGTCGGTGTAAAGGTGGCTGGTGGCGTAAACGTGGGCGTCGGCGTGGGGCCGAGGCGGCCCGCCCGCTCCCGATCTAACGTCGGAATCGGCGTAAATGCCTTATCTAAGGTCGGAATTGGTGTGAATTGCACGTGAGCGACTTGATTAGAATGTATTGGCGGTACGGCCGTGGGCATCAATGTCGGCAATACCTCGGCCGCCTGCTGCCCACAACTCACCACCAACAACAAAACACTCACCACCAACACAAACCACCACCAACGCTTACTCATTACAACTTCTCTCCAAATACATGTTGATGACGCATAAAAAATCCATAACCAAGAAACAACGTCAATAACGCCGTCACCAACGTGCGCATAAAATAGCGCAAATCCATACTCACCGCCCCATTACTATCTAAAGTCCCCCACAACACCGTCCGATACCCATCAATTATAGAGGCCATCGGATTAACCCAACGCATCACCATCGCCGGATCAAATGTAACCCCTAATACCGTGACCATATCTCCAAAAAAATCAAGCGAATAAAAAACTGGCGTTAAAAAAAAGCCGGCTAATAACACCACATCTAATATCATAACAATATCACGATAATAAACATGCATAGTCCCTAAAAACAGACAAAGACCTAACGTGAAAATCAACTGCGCCATTAATAAAAATGGCAACCATAACGCATAACGTGTAATACCTAAACCCGATATATACAAAAACAACACCAATACAATCAATGCCAATAAAAAGTTAACCAAGTTCGATAAAATCACTGACAACGGTAACAATTCTCGCGGAAAATATACTTTTTTAATCAAATTCGCGTTGCCAGCAATAACCGTACTACCCCCCATTAACGCTCCAGTAAAAAAATTCCAAGGCAACAAACCCACTAAAATAAAAACCCCATACTGTCGAATCGCATCATTTCGCATTAAAATATTAAATACCAGCGAAAAAACAACCATCATCATTAACGGATTCAACAAACTCCACAACACCCCCAAAACAGAATTCTTATACCGTACCTTCAAATCCCGAATAACTAAGTTGTATAATAAAAAGCGATAAGCATACAATTCATGCCCACGTTCAATACCAAAGCGCATCAAACTGACCACACTCACTTTGCTATCTTTTCCATTAGACATTACTTTGACTGACATTTTCTGAACCTTTTACAATACGCCTATATAAACCATATCTCTTATTAACTTAATAGATAACTTATATTATAGACTCAATTAACCCAACCTTACCATTATATCCTAAGCTCATCTTAGACGCGAATGATTAAATGTTAAATTTTTGCTCGAAATTTCACAAATCTCGCTTTTTTTTGTTATAATCAATCCTTATGTATTGGCAAAAAACAATCTCATCATCAAGGTTCTTAACCTTTTTAGGCCTTTTATGGCTTCTTTTATCTTTAATCATTGTGGGGACAGAATTTGGACGGCAACCTACAATTCAAATTAGTTGGGTCACAGAAACAGAATTTGACACAGCTGGTTTTAATATCTATCGCGATACTGACCCCAATGGCTCTTTTACCCATCAAGTGAACGAACAACTAATCCCCAGTCAAGCTGAACCTGATTCCGGTGCTAGCTATCAATTTACAGACAACAATGTTGAACCAGGCACCATTTATTATTACCGTTTAGAAGATGTCGAATTTAATAACACTAGAGAACAACATGATATTTTTAATGGAGAAGCCACGAGCATACCTCCTAACATCATTTTCCTAGCAATTGCTAGTGCCATTACCGGCATCTTTCTTATTATTATTAGTTTACGGCCGTCTCCCTCGGCCCACAAACACACCCCCAGCTCTCCCCTACCCTAATAAACCTATTTTCAAACAACTATTATTCAATTATCATTTTATTCCCATGCCAACTCGTCATGCTCCTCATAAACATAACTTAATTATGTAGGTAACACTTATGTCTTACTCAAAACCATCCCTATTTGCTATCCTTTTGCTAGCCACAGCTATCTTGCTAATGGCAACCACATCACGTTCAACCATCGCCTTGACCCAACCTGAACCCACCATCCCCCATTTAAACTTCACTCTGCAAACCACATCTCCTACCATCACCGCCACAACCATCAACTCGGCCGACCTCCTCAGCCGCCTCTCCCAACCCGGTGCCCCCAACCTCCCCTACTACTCCACCCTAGTTGCCCTCCCCCCCCATAGTGATATGCTCATCTCCGTCACCCCCAAACTCGGCCACCTCTACACCAACCTCAACATCACCCCCGCCCCCACCCCCAAACAGCCCCAAACCGATGATGACGCCCTCCTCTTCTCTATCACCCAACCAGAAAAAGCTTACCTGCCTGACCCGGCTATCTATCAAACAAACACCCGCTGGCCAACTACCTTTTTCAACCAAGGCTCTCCCAGCTACCAACGTGATCAACGCGTCGCCCGTCTCGATATATTCCCTTTCCAATACAATCCCCAAACCAAAACCTTATACCACTATGACCAAATTGACGTCACCATCACTTTCACCCAACCGCCAGCCAATACCCCCACCAACATAACTGTCAAACCAACATTTGACCACACCATCATTAATCCCCAACAAGCCTCAACCTGGCGCCACTGGCCAGAAGCAGCCGACAATGGCCTCACCCCGCTACCAACAGACCGTGATCTATACAAAATTGCTGTCACTGAAGATGGGATTTATGAAATCACCCAAGAATCATTGGTCGCCGCCGGCATGAATGCCCTCGCTGTCGACCCCAACACCATCACCATGTTACACCGCGGCCAAACCGTCGCTCACCAATTTATTGGCGATGGCGATGACATCTTCGACCCCGGTGAAAAAGTCCGCTTCTATGGCTGGGCCTTCGATAGCACGCGCCACGAAGAAGCTTACGTCAACCACAATATCTTCTGGCTTTGGGCCGATGACACCGCCCAACACATACCAACCATCGCTAACCCCACCGGCCTCCCCGAAATCACCAGCTTCACCGAAACAATTATCACCGGGACCGAATCTGTCTGGTTCCCCACTTGGACCAATAAATGGGACAGCTTCCCCAATGAACCTGATGCCTTTTTCGCCGGTAGCCTCACCAAAAATGGTCAAGTGACAGTTCAAGACAATTACAAAATCATTCTCCCCCATCCCACCAGTACAGGTAATCCCATTACCTACGTTGGCGAAATCAACTCTCAAGATAGCCCCATTGTCGATGGTACCACCCGTCCCCACAAAATCCAGCTCGCTTGGACAAATGACCCCTCTCACTCAACCCAAGCAGAATGGTTTGGTATCAAAAACGTCAATATTACTGGACAAATGCCACAATCACTGCTCACCCACGGCCCCAACTACTTCACCCTTATTATGCTCACACAAACATCAGTGACCGAAAGAGCAAAAATATATCTCAACGAACTCCGCGTCACTTACCAACGTGACTTAATTGCTGATAATAATCAATTGATTTTCCATGATAATGGCGGTGACCGCACCTTCCTCATCTCAGAAATGAGTGATAATAACCCCAACAACATCTTAGCTTGGAATATCAGTTCTCCTCACCAACCGCAAGCGATAACCATCGATAACGCCCACATTACTGGTAATAATCCCTACACCTACCGCATTGCCAGCCAAGACCCCGCCAATAGCCCCGCCCGATTCATCTTAACCCATGTCAATAATATCCAAACCCCCACCACCATCGAACAATATATACCGACCAACATCCACCCCACAACAGGTGCCGATTGGGTCGCTATCGCCCATTCATCTTTTATGGCTGACACCAATCGACTGGCACTACATCGCCAACAACCTAACTTCGGCCAATTCGAAACGCTCATTGTTGATATCGATGATATCATTAACCAAATGAGCTATGGTTTTCCTATCCCCGAAGCCATCAACAATTACCTAACCACCGCCTTATTAACGTGGGCCACTCCCCCTCAATTTGTCACCCTCGTTGGCGATTCAACCATCAATCCCCGCCAATTAGACCTGCCCAATCTCGGCAACGCCGATGAAATGCTCATCCCCACCAACATCTCCTTCATCGACCGCTTCCAAGGACAAATACCAGAAGATACATCTTTCACCCTACTCATCGGCGATGACCATTATCCCGATATCGCCCTCGGCCGCTTCCCCGTCCAAACCGTCAACGAACTCAACAACGTCATCGACAAAATTATCGAATACGAAACCAAACAACTAACCCCCGCCAGTTGGCAAGAATCAATGCTCTTCATCAGCGATGATACCGACGCCGGCGGCAATTTCTGTCTCGAAAATAGCAACACTATCGAGAAAATCCCCACACACTACAACACCATCGAACGCTGCCTCCCTGATGACCCCACGGGCGATGATATCATCGCCCTCCGCGATGACATCTACGCCGATATCAATTTCGATGGCGTCAGCATCGCTAATTATCGCGGCCATGGCGGCGTCACCACCTGGGGCGCCAGTGATGGCCAAGTCATCCTCGAAGCCGACCTGTGGACATTCTGGAATAACTCTGGGAAACCAGTCGTCCTCCTCAGCGCCGATTGCCTCGATGGCTACTTCGCCCTCCCTGAACGCTCTGGCTTAGGCGAAACATTTTTCACCATTGGTAGTCGCACCCCACCCGGTAGTACCGGCACGCGTGGCACCGTCGCCCATTGGTCATCAAGTGGCCTGGGCTTCTCTAACGAACACACCGTTTTGCATGAAGGTTTCTACATCGCTCTATTTGATAAAGGCTACACACAATTAGGGACAGCCATTCATCGTGCCAAAGAAATCTATGTCGCTTCAGGTCTAGATATATCCGAGTTCTACGCCTTTACTTTACTCGGCGACCCTGCCATGCAACTCATGCGCCCTAATGTCTCTATCGATAAAACAGTTGCTCAACCCAATGCCACTATTGGTGACACTCTCGACTACACCCTCACCATTAATAATAATGGTATCTACGCCCCCCTAACAACCATAACCGACACATTACCATCTGGTCTCGATTTCATCAATGCCACCAGTAATACAACCATTACTGTTAACCAACAAAATCAAGATATTATCATTCAAGTCAATGATCATATCCCTTGGCAAGAATCAATAACCATCAACTTAACTGCTCAAGTAAACAACGCCGCCCCTAGTGGCCAACCAGTTATCAACTACGTTGAAGTAACCCCCCTCGGCCGCAATATCAACACCGCCCCACAAACCGACACCGCTTCTGTCCTCATCGATGCGATTTATTGGTTCACTTATAACCCCGCCGTATTTACTCCTTAAAAAAACTCCACTATTTTAGGTTGCGTACTAGCTATAATTCACACAGGATACTTGATATTTTATGAATACATCACCAAAACCTTTTTTTATACTGTTAATTTTGATCATAATCACCATCCTCCCCTTAGGTTTAACCCAAGCCGCACCTCCAACCGCCGTTGATCTGATCTATTTTATTGCTACTGGTAGCAATAATGGTATCGCTTTAGAATGGAAAACTGGTAGTGAAACTGATACAGCTGGCTTTAATGTCAAACGCGCCGCAAGTTCAAATCCTACCACACCACCCAATATCTCCAATTTCACTTTATTGCAGAATATCGGTTCGGGTGGGTTTATACCGGCCGAGGGCTCTCCCACTGATAGCCAAATCTATCAAGCCACCGATACCACCGCCACGCTCGGTACTGGTTACTGGTACCTCCTCGTTGAAATCGAAACAGACTCAACCCAAATAAACCACGACATCGTCTATGCCGTCGCTGGCGCCACCCCTACCCCCACCCCCCAAATCATCTTAACCAATACCCCTGGCCCTACCAACACCCCTCTGCCCACCAATACCCCCAGACCTACCAACACCCCCTCCCCTACCAATACCCCTCCCCCTAACACAACCAGCACCTTCACCCCTGTCCCTTCCAATACGCCTATCCCCACTAATACCCCCACCCCTAGCAGAACCCCCTCCGCCACCAATACCCCCTCATTTACGGGTCAAACAACACAACCAACCGCTACCCTTTTTGCGTTTCCTACCAGCACGCCTATCCCCAGTAACACCCCCCTCCCCACCAATACCCCCAGTACAACTGGAGAAGATACCTCCAATCAAACAGCCAATACGCCCACCCCTCCCTCAACAGATAACGCTACCCCCGTTGCCGACAACAATAACCAAACAGCTTATCCCGATGCGGCCGCTACCATTACCACTCCTACCACCAACGGCAACGGCTCTCCCATTGGCGGTTACCAAACCACGAACTCCGAAAACAATGAGACAAACCCAGATGATACCCCTGGCAATACCATTATCATTTGGCTCGGCTTTATCGGCGCTCTCCTAATCTTCGTTGGTGGTGGTTTAGGCACTCTCTATCTCTTCAATCGTGACCGTATGACAAATAATCAAACAAATGAGGGTAGCTAATGCGTCTCCACCGATTTCTGTTAGCCGCAATCATCACCCTCTCTCTCCTCGCCGCCTGTCGCACACCACCAGACCCCACCCCTCAACCAACACCTACAGTCGCTCCCCCTACCTCGGCCATCAAACTAATGCTAACCGAAACCGGTCTCTATCGCCTCACCCTTACCCAACTCCAAAACGCTGGCCTCCAACTTTCCACCCTCAACCACAACAACCTCGCCCTCTCCCACAACGATACCCCCATCCCCTACTACCTCGATAACGATAGTCTCATCTTCTATGGCCAAGCTCCCAACAACCGCTACACCCGCCACAACCCCTATATCCTCCAAACCGGAACCCCTGGCCAACCCATGCCCACCTCCACCTTCACCCCCCTCACCGACGCCGCTTCCACCACCATCACCCAAACCACACGCTTTGAACAAAATAATGTCTACCTCAGCCAAGCCCGTACCACCTCGGCCCAACACGCCCCCTGGTACTGGCAAACCATCCAAGTCAACCAAACCGAAACCATTACCTTCACCCTCGGCCCCCTCTCCCCCCAACCCGCCTCCCTCACCCTCCGCCTCTGGGGCACCTCCTTCGCCCTTGATATCGACCTCGACCATGACCTTGACCTCCTCATCAACGACCAACCAATCACCACTCTCCAATGGGATGGCCAAGGCGAATTCATCACTACCCTTGACCTACCTGCCAACACCCTCCAGACCGGCCTAAACAGCCTTACACTCGATAACAGCAAACCGGGCGCGGCCTTTGTCGATATCACCCAACTAGACTGGTTTGAGCTTGATTACACCGCTCCCGCCACACCCAGCAATGACCAACTCTATTTCTCCACCACATCCCCTGTCACCCTTGACCAATTCACCCCCCCCCTATCCCTTTTCGACATCACAGACCCTCTCACCCCTCACCACCTCATCACCCTCGACCAATCAACTATTACTCTCGACCAACCAACCAATAGCCAACTAGCCGCCATCGGTGCCGATGGCTATCTCTTCCCCAACCTCATTATCCCCTTCCAACATAATCAACAATGGCTCGATGAAACCAATCAAGCCGATCTCATTATCCTCTCCTCCGCCACTCTCCAACCCGCCCTCGGCCCCCTTATCGCCGCCCGCCAACAACAAGGTTTAACCGTCACCACCATTCCCATCTCCGAAATCTACGACACTTTCGGCCACGGCCACGAATCCCCCACCGCTATCCAAAACTTCATCCGCTACGCCCACACCAATTGGACCACGCCCGCTCCCCAATACCTTTTGCTCGTAGGCGACGCCACCCGTGACCACCTCGCTTATGCCACGCCCCTCCCCGACAACCATATTCCCACCTTCATCGTCGACGTTCAATATAGTGGCGAAACCGCCTCTGATGCCCGCTTAGTCGATATCAATGATGATTTCATACCCGATATGGCCGTCGGCCGCTGGCCCGTTACCTCCCTCCCCCAACTCACCGCACTTGTTGATCGTACCCTCGCCTACGAAAACAGCACCCCCATAAACCAAACCCTTTTTGCCGTTGATGGTACCAGTACTGAATTCATTACTCTAGCCAACACCATTATCCAATCTAGTCAACTCCCCACCACCACCGCTACCATCCTAAACGGCCCCACCAGTGATGAGGTCGCCACCAACTGGAACAATGGCGCTTGGCTCGTCACCTACGCCGGTCACGGTAGTCTTGATCTTTGGGGCAAAGAAGAAATTTTCACCCTCGACTCCGTCTCCCAATTAAACGCAGATAGTCCACCACCCATCGTCTTACAACTAACCTGTCTTACCGGCCTATTTGCCCATCCCACCCAAACATCACTCGCCGAACAAATGCTCCAACACCCAACTGGCCCTGTCATTTCCATTGCCGCCACCAGCCTCACCCTCTCCAATAGTCAACAACCATTCGCCATCCACTTCCTCGCCGCCCTCCAAAACCCAGAATATACCCGCATCGGCCAAGCCTTCCACTACGCCAAAACCGAACTCGACGTCACCAATAACATTGGTCTGCGTGAAGTCAGCGACACATTCACCCTCTTAGGCGACCCCTCGGCCTACATCATGCGCCCCACCCCCTAATACATTTAACAAACCATTACAAATTACCCTTCAAATTTTCCCCCACATTTGTTATAGTTAAAGCATGGCCACTCAGCCAACCAATGAGCCTTACCTTAACGAAGCGCTCTCTTAATATTACTTCCCACTTCCAAGCATTAAACAGCTTATTTTCACCAAAAACATTTTGTTTAATGCACATATTATTTTGGTGACAACCACCTCACCTTTTATAGGAGAAAATATCATGAACAACATTCCCACAATTAATGACCTTGATCACCTCGTTGATTTCCTCAATCAATGCCGATGTCAGCAAGATTTCATCTCCCTCGTCCATCACCTCCAGCTCAACCACCTCCAATTCCGCCCCTACCATAGCTGGAGCCAAGATTATTACACCCGCAACCTCGTCGCCCGTACCGATGAATATGAACTCCTTGTCCTTTGCTGGGACGAAGGCCAAGTCACCCCCATCCATAACCACCAAGAACAAGATTGCTGGATGTACCTCCTCGAAGGCCAAATTATGGAAAAACAGTACCATGTCTTTGATGAAACCGGCCAAGAACTCCATCTCGAACAAGTCGACCAAGCTATTTTAACCAATCAACAAGCCATTTCTATTAAAGAAGGTAGCCATACCATCCTCAATCCTGGCCAAGCCGCCTACATCAATGATGATATCGCCCTCCACGCTCTCCACAACATCCACCCCGGTCGCTCCGTTACCCTCCACCTCTACGCTAAACCCATCAACGAATGCTATGTCTATAGCCAAGCAGACAGCCAATTTAAACGTCGCTACCTTTCCTACCACACCACCCAACCCGCGCCTCTCCCCATCGCCACCGATTAGCTTAAATTCACCT
This sequence comes from Anaerolineae bacterium, assembly GCA_035459145.1. Classification (GTDB taxonomy): domain Bacteria; phylum Chloroflexota; class Anaerolineae; order Promineifilales; family Promineifilaceae; genus DATHYN01. The sequence continues at coordinate 12,594 of DATHYN010000392.1, forward strand.
AGGAGGTAGCGCCCTCGGCCCCAACCCGCTACCTCCTCCCCCCTAAGCTTCTAGCATTTACACAGAACCAAAGTATACTTAATATACTATTTATCTTTATCAACCATCGTCAATAGTTTTCTACCATCACCCCAACTACTTGACCCAGGAGAGCACTCTTTTTGTTAGCAGAACAATCTTCCCCACCAACAAAAACGAATTTATTACGCCCCGCCACCATTATCCGCCTCAGCCTCGGCCTCCTCCTCAGCGGCCTCACCCTCTGGTTCATTACCCGCAACCTCGATCTCCAAACCTTACTCACCTCCCTCGCCCAAGCCCGCTGGTTCCCCATCACCCTCGGCCTCGTCGTCATCCTCCTCACCACCATCGCCAAATCCTGGCGCTGGCAACTTATGTTTTACCCCCCAACCACCAAAACCCCCTCCCCCCGCGCCTTCTTCGCCGCCCTCACCCTCGGCCAATTCGTCAACCTCGTCGTCCCCTTCCTCCGCCTCGGCGAAATCACCCGCCTCTACGCCCTCCACCCCCCCCAAAGCAAACCCCGCACCCTCAGCACCCTCGTCATCGAAAAAACCCTCGACATCGCTATCCTCGGCCTCACCGTCCTCCTCGTCCTCCCCTTCGTCATCCTCCCCGATATCATCAATAACCAACGTATCGCCACCATCACCATCCTCGCCCTCGTCCTCCTCACCACTCTCTACATCCTCGCCTATCAAACCACCCTCATCGCCAAACTAATCAACCACCTCGCCTCCTACCTCCCCCACGCTATCGCCCATCGTCTCCAACATTTAGCCAATGCCGGCCTCGCCGGCCTCACCCCCCTCCGCCATCATGGCCTCAGCCTCACCATCGTCATCCTCTCCGCCATCATCGGCCTCCTCTCCATCCTCACCCCCCTCGTCCTCTTCCCCGCCTTCAACCTCCCCTTTGGCTGGACCGAAGCCGCGCTTATTCACCTCGCCGTTACCGTCGGCTCCGTCCCCCCCTCAACCCCTGGCAAAATCGGCGTCTTTGAATGGTTTACCGTTATCACCCTCCAAAGCTTTGCCCCCCTCGATAACTCCCTCCTTGTTAGCTACGCGCTCGTTTTTCATCTTGTGGTGATCATCCCCCAACTCATCTTCGGCTTCTGGGCCGCTATCACCATCCAATCCCCACTAAAATTAACTACATTATGGTCGAAAAACCAATAATCTCTGTCGTTATCCCCGCCTATAACGCCGCCCACACCATCGAGAAATGTTTGGCCGCCCTCGGCCAACAAACCTTCCCCCACCCCTTCGAAATCATCGTCGTCGATAACGGCTCCCAAGATGATACTGCCTCCCGCGCCCGTAACGCCGGGGTCCAACTCATCACCGTCACCAAAAAAGGGGCCGCCGCCGCCCGCAACGCCGGCATCCACGCCGCTTCCGCCCCCCTCATCTGCTTCACCGACGCCGACTGTGCCCCCTTCCCCGATTGGCTCGAAAATCTAAGCGCCCCCTTCACCAATCCCGATATCATCGGCGCCAAAGGCATTTACGCCACCCACCAAAAACAGCTCGTCGCCCGCTTCGTCCAACTCGAATACGAAGATAAATATGACCTGCTCCGTACCCAAGAACGTATCGATTTTATCGATACCTACTCCGCCGCTTACCGTCGCGAAGTCCTCCTCGCCAACCAAGGCTTCGAAGAACGTATCTTCTACGTCGAAGACCAAGAACTCTCCTTCCGCCTCGCCGCCCGTGGCTACGAAATGGTCTTTCAACCCAAGGCCATCGTCTACCACTATCATAGCGATACCCTCTGGCACTACGCTCGCAAAAAATTTATGATCGCCTACTGGAAAGCCCAAGTCGTCCGCCGCTTTCCCACCCAAGGCGTCCGCGACTCCCACACCCCTCAAATCATGAAGGTACAGATGGTTCTCATCACCCTCGCCGCCGCTACGACGCCCCTCCTTCTCACCACCACCACGGCCACTGACGCCATCACCCCCCTTCTCGCTCTTATCCCCCTCACTTTCCTCGCCACCTTTGCCCTCACCACCATCCCCTTCCTCCGCAAAGCTTGGCCCAAAGACCCCGCCGTCGCTCTCGCCTCACCCGCCCTCCTCGCCCTCCGCGCCTTCGCCCTCAGCCTCGGCTACGCCATCGGCCTCATCCGCCCCCAACCCGGCATCAGTGGCACCGAATCAACCATCGGTGGCTTCAACTACGTCGCCAAACGCACTATCGACATCATCACCGCCCTCCTCGGCCTCACCTCCCTCACCCTCATCGGCCCCCTCCTCGCCCTCGCCATCAAACTCGACTCCCCCGGCCCTGTCCTCTTCCGCCAAGAACGTGTCGGCCAAAAAGGAAAACCTTTCATTATCTATAAATTCCGCTCCATGCATCCCAACGCTGAACAACAACTCGAACAACTCATCGACCTCAACAACCTCGACCAACCCGCCTTCAAAATCAAAAATGACCCCCGCGTCACCCGCGTCGGCCGCTTTATGCGCCGCTGGAGCCTCGACGAAATGCCCCAATTCTGGAATATCCTCAAAGGGGATATGAGCCTCATCGGCCCCCGCCCCGAAGAAAGCCGCATCGTCGCCGCCTACACCGATTGGCACCGTCGCCGCCTCGCCGTTAAACCCGGCCTCACTGGCCCCATGCAAGTCAATGGCCGTGGCGATCTCCCTCTCGATGAGCGTGTCCACCTCGAACTCGACTATATCGAAAACTACACCATCATCCGCGACCTCAAAATCATCCTGCAAACAATCCCCGCTATTCTAACTGGTAAAGGTGCCCATTAAACAATCTCACCAACTCTCTCTATCCTTTCATCTTTCATTCATACGCTACGACCCAGTACGCTACTCCTATATTCTTGCCAACTACCCTCTAACACTTTACAATGTAAAAGATGAATAAACAATTCACTAATCTACATAACGCATTGCAAAAATCTATAAGCCTCTTGCGTAACTCATTTTCTTCCCTTCTCCAGCCTACTATCTTCTTTCTCTTCATCACCGCTACTATTATTGTTTGGGTTGCCCGTGACGGTCAACACACCTCTATTCTCCTCATATTGCTCATAGTCTACAGTCTCATTCTCTACTTATTCTATAGTCAACTACTAAAGACCAACCAAGCTCTCACCAAAAGCGAATTAAGTCTCAAACGGGCTCAATCCATCTCTCATCTCGGTAGCTGGGAAATGGATATCGCCACCGGTAAATGCGTCTGGTCCGATCAATTCTTTCGCATCTGCGGCTACGAACCCAATACGTTTGAACCAACCGCCGAACTTGGCTTTGAAATTATCCATCCCGATGATCGTGAACGCGCCAATCAAGCGGTCCAACATAGTATCGACACCGGCCAAGAATACAAAATCAAAAAGAGAATTGTCCGCCCTAATGGCGAAATACGTTATGTCTATAGCCAAGGTGTTGTTATCTATAACAAAAAAGAACAACCTGACAAATTAGTTGGTACTTTCCTCGACATTACTGACACTATTCGCGCCCAACAAGAACTACAAGCGAGCCAAATCCAACTCAGCACCTTGCTTGATACCATCCCCGATGCCGTCATCACTGCGAATACCGCTGGCCTCATTCTAACCTTTAATCATGCCGCCGAACAGCTCTTTGGCTATACCACGCAACAAGTCATCGGCCGCAATCTTCATATGCTTATGCCCTCTCCTTATCATGAAGAACACGACAGTTACCTCACAAACTACCTCCAAACCGGTGAAGAAAAGGTGATTAACTCCATTCGCGAAGTCGTCGCCAAACGTGCTGATGGCTCTACATTTCCCATCGAATTATCAGTTAGCGAAGCAATTATCAATGACGAACAAATTTTCACCGGCGTTATTCGCGATATCACAGAGCGTCGCCAAGCTCAAAAAAATATCGAGGCCGCTAAGCAAGAAGCAGAACGTGCTAATCGCTCTAAATCTGACTTCTTAGCCAATATGAGCCATGAAATTCGAACCCCACTTAATGCGGTCATCGGCTTAACAGAGCTACTTCTCAATACCAATCTCGATTCAGCCCAACAAGACCTAAGTAGCACAATTTACACCAGCGGTCGCACTTTGCTTGAGCTAATTAATGATGTCCTCGACTTCTCCAAGATTGAGGCCAATCAATTAGAATTAGAAGAAGCCCCTTTTGATCTCTATCATATTATTCATACCGCTGTCCATACCTTAGCCCACCATGCCCAACAAAAGAAACTTGAGTTCAATTATCAAATACACCCCACCGTACCCAGCACCATCGTTGGTGATGCGGTGCGCCTCCGTCAAATTTTGCTCAATCTGCTCAGTAATGCCATTAAATTCACCCACCAAGGCCATGTCACCCTTAACATCGATCTCCAACATTCACCGAACACAGAAGAATACCATCTTCTCATCAATGTCACTGATACCGGTATTGGCATTACTCATGAAAAACAATTTTTGATTTTCAACCCCTTTAATCAAGGGGAAACCAATACCACCCGCCAGTATGGCGGCACCGGCCTCGGCCTCGCCATCACCCAACAACTAATCAACCTCATGCACGGCTCTATCCACGTCAACAGCATCCCCAATCAAGGCTCCACCTTCTATATATCGATTCCAATCACCATCCATGACCCTGCCCCACCACAATACCAACAAACGAATCAACCAATCTTTCAAAACAAACAACTACTTGTAATCAGCCAAAATAACACAACACCGCAATTAGTTAGCCAAAAACTAAACTATTGGGGCGCAACAGTAACCATCTCTCCCTTCTCCCCCGATGTCATCAATCAAACCATCTTAGCCCAACAATGGCATCTCATTCTACTTGATATCCCCCCTCAACAATTAGACTCATTTCTTAACCAACAACTAACCTACATCAACAAACATATCCCCATCATCTGTTTAGCCCACTTTGACTACATACTGTCCAACCACACATCCCAACAAACAATTATCAAACTCAATAAACCAATTAATTATCAACAGTTACATCAAATCTGCCACCAACTTTTCACCAATACTTATGAAACCACAACAAACATCTCCCTCCCCCAATTTGATACTGAACTCGCTCAAAAAATGCCCCGCAACATCTTGATCGCTGAAGATAATCCCATTAACCAAAAATTAGCCCGCTTAATTCTGAATCGCTTAGGCTACACCCCCCAAATTGTTCACAATGGGCAAGAAGCACTCGCCGCTGTCCAACAACACAACTACCATCTTATCCTCATGGATATGCATATGCCCCAATTAGATGGTATTACCGCCACCAAAAAAATTAGAGAGCTAACCACCATCCAACAACCCTATATCGCTGCTATCACCGCCAATGTCACCCTCGAAGGGCGCCAACTCTGTCTGCAAGCTGGCATGGATGCCTACATTCGCAAACCATTCGAAATCAAAGATATCGTCGACCTTATTCACGCCACCAACCATATGGCTAGCCAAACACCCATCCCCACAACGCCAAACATAACCCATCAACACCAAATTATCGTCAACAAAATGGCTCTCCAAGATCTACAAAACTCACTCGATGATATCGATGGCGACCTTATCCAAGAACTTGTTGACGAATTTATCACCGTTACCCCCCCACAACTCAACGCCATCCGCCAAGCAATCAACAACAACGATTTTCAAGATGCGTACATTACCACCCACACCCTGCACAGCAACGCCGCCAGCTTTGGTGCCGTCGCCTTACAACAGCTGATGCAACAAATCCAAAACCATATTCAAAGAGAAAATGGCGCTCCCATCATCGACCTTTTAAACCAAGCCGATAACATCTTTATCGCCACCAAACAAATTTTGTCAGAAACCAACACTGATAACACCTAACTTAACCTGAGTTCGACAATTCACCCCCTCCCCCCAACGTCATTTCGAGCGCAGTTCAATCCGCCCCACTCTAGACAAGCCCCACCCCTAAATCAAGGATTGAACGAAGTTGATAAATCTACCTTAAACAAAAAAAAGCGGCGGTTGTAA
>DATHYN010000393.1:0-44355 GCA_035459145.1 Anaerolineae bacterium
GTGGTCAACCGGTTGTTGCCACCGAGCCGGAAACCGTGTGGATTAATCGACCACTAGAGCAACCAGATGAACTATTGCCGACAATGGCAAATATAGTCTAATTTATCCAACGAGTTGTGTCATTGGGCTTGACACATTCCGACACTAAAAAAGGAGATTGGTTACAAAAAGACGGAAAACCACATATTCATTATATCGAAAATGTCTTTGCTTTGACGGGGCGCATTTTGTTCATCTTTGATTATGACCGTGTAATGGAAGACATGCCGTTTGAAGATATTTATGAATTGCCTCCAGATGAAGATATTTATGATTATCCCGAATATGATTATCCCGAAAACTATTCCGAATACGGTTTAGCTATTGAAGGAGACTTAAATATAAGGTGTGGCCATTGCCATGCAGAGAATTTAATATCTGCCGGAGACTTATTAGAAAATTTAGAACTTACATCAAGCCATGAACGTAATATGGGAACAGAGAGGATATTTAGCATCACTTATAATCATCAATGTCATAAATGCGAATATCCTTTAGAAATCTATATTCACATCGATGAATATCCACTAGGCGCGCTTGATAGCGAGGATATATCCGTAATGCAAAATGGCAAAACAGGACCGGAAGTTATTGAATCTCCATCTTTTAGTTTTTGGTAAAACAAAAATCTTGGGTACTACAAACCACTTAATGAAACACGATTCCTAGTATGCTATATATTCGCATTTCTTCTTGTGGAACTACTACCATGGTATAAAATCCGCCGCCACTACAGACAAATCAACATCTGCATTTAGATACCGCATCGTTGTCTCCACCGATTCATGTCCCAATAGTCTGCTAATCGTTGCCAAATCAATTCGATTCCGTCGCAAATTTTCGGCAAAGCTACGCCGTATATCATGTGGAGCCAAATCGGGTTTACCAATTGCTCGGCCGTATCCTCTTACAATCCTAAAGATAGAAACATCGCTAAGGCTATCGCCTATCTCGCCTTTTTGATTTACCGACCGTAACACAAAGCCATCACCTGCCAATTCTCGCCAAGCATCAAGAAGCCCTGCCAAACGCTGCCCGATTGGAACAATACGCTTCTTGTTACCCTTCCCCTTAAAGTGGACAACAGGCATCTCCCCCATCGTTATTATCATATCAAACTTCAATTGCGTGGCTTCGGTTCGACGTAAACCAACACCAAGTAAAAGGCGCAAGAGTACATTGTCTCGCTGGCCTTTTATTGTTGAAGTATCCACGGCCGCCAACAGTTTCTCTTGTTCCAATAATGTCAACCAAATATGCGCCCCCTCCCCTTTGACTGGATTGACCTGGATGGCATCTCGCAATGCTTCAAGCCGCCAAATTGCCGCCTGTGTTGCCTGCGTAGTCGCTGGTGTAACAACCGCTTTTAGTTGCTTCTCCACTTCACGCGACCACAAACTAACAGCCGCTTTCAAATGTCGCCGAGCCGACTCGGATGGCAATTTAGAAGCATAGCGGGAGAGTATGTGGGCATCGGTAATGCTATGACCATCATCAAGAAATCTTGCCATAGCCGATGAATATTTCCGAATCGTGTCATCGGCCAACCCCGAATCCGCAATAACAGCCAAGACACGATTCGATTGAAGCATAGATTCATTGTTTTCCAATATACTGTTGTCAACTATTACGGCCGTTGTGAATGTCATCAACTATTCCTCCAAGAAATCTAAAATATCTGGGTCAATCAAGCCAGCTTCAAATATCTCCGAACCTTGAATGATAAAAGGCTGGATGTCGGCATCGGCTAGACGTTCAACCCATTTAGAGCCATCATCTCCGCATAACTGTCGCCAGTATTCCCTTAAACCAAATCTTGCATGTTTGGCAATGGCCATAGGAAGTTCATAATTCATAACATCGGCAATGGAAACAGTTGGGTCACCATGGCTTTTTAGACCATGCAAAAAATAATTGCGAATCAAATTCAATTCACAGACTTGTGGACCTTGGCCATGGTCAACCATATATTGCTCCAACGATACCAATCTGTTTGTATCATTTTGAAAGGTTTTTTTGCCTCTGTAAGTCGGTAAAACATTTGGGTCTTGCAACCATCTTATACCCGCATCAAGGGAGCGATGTCCACCAATCTGGCTTACTCGTTTCTTTACGCCTAACTCGCTTTCTGCCCGCGCCGCGCCCACCAACTCTATCATTGGAAATAGTAAAGCCGAAGATTCAACAAAAATCGGTTTCCAACCATAAGGTTCTGCCAATGCTTCGGCCGAGCGAATCAAACGGCGCGCCATTGTGAACACTTGCAATGCCTTAGCTTCAATATGGTACTTTAATTTCCCCCACCTTTGATTGACCGGAAAGTAATTTGGCAAGGATTTTATTTGATTCAATGCAGCATCCCATTTAGTGGGGTAATGCTTGCAATTTGGTTTAGATTTGAAGTATGCCATAAGTTAATTTTTGCCTCGCAAATGGGTCGAAACTGTAAGAATTCAAATATAATGACACCAGCCACCCCCCAATCGCCCCAAATTATTCACAAATAATGACACCCAAAACCAAATTATTCAAAGTTATTGACACCAGCCTACTAAAAAAGTCAAAGTTATTGCGACTACCCTACTAAAAAGTCAAATATAATGACACTACCTTACTTGGCCTGACCCCCCATATCTGGGTTTTCGTTTTTCGCCGTTTGGCCCCGTTTTCCCAGGGAAACGACATTTACCCATAATGTGCGACATAGTAAGTAAATGATTTTATAGCGCGCTCCAGCGATGAATTAGCGAGTTACTTGTAATGTGCGACGTAGTGAGTAGCGATTTACTTATAATGTGCCACATAGTAAGTAAATCGTTCGGCCCCAGATTTACTTATAATGTCACACGTAGTAAGTAAATGCTTTTTCGTGATTTACTTGTAATGTGCGACATAGTGAGTAGCGATTTACCCATAATGTCGCACGTAGTGAGTAGCGATTTACTTGTAATGTGCGACGTAGTAAGTAAATGTTTTTATAGCGCGCTCCAGAGAGATTTTCGCAATTTACCTATAACGTGCCACATAGTAAGTAACCATTTACCTGTAATGTCGCACAATATAAGTAAATCGCTCGGCCCCAGATTACCTATAATGTGCCACATAGTAAGTAAACCGCCCAACCCCACAACGAATCCCCCGCTCGAAAGCCATATAAAGTACGCCTAAACCAATCTCAAGCCTTCTCAGAGCCTCCACCAGAGAGAAACCCTTGAATTTGCGCGTGGTCAAGGCGGTGGAAATGGGCGAAAAAGGCGGTTATGGCGTGATTTTGGGTGGTTAGAGCCGTTTAGAGCGGTTGAGGCGGGGATTTTGGGGGAGGTTTATGGTGAGTTTTTGGTGGGAGTTTTGGGGTAGGTCAGTTAGTGGTTTTTCCCAGGGGAACGGGAGCGCGCTGGGTGAGGTTTTTGGAGTGGTGGAGTGAGAGCGGGGTGGGGATAGTGGTGGGTAATTCTAATTGTCGTTGACAGGGTTGGGGTGGCCGGTGAGTTGGTGATGGAGGGCTTTGAGGGGGCGGTGATGGGGTGGTGTGGAGTGGTGGTGTTTTTTCCCAGGGAACGGAGCGCGCTGGGGATGGTGTTTTTTCTGGGTGAGTGGGGAGTGATGGTGTGGGGGGGCGGTGAGGGGGTAAGGTAAGAACCAAGTGGGGGTAGTGATGGGGGATGGTGGTTTTTCCTTGGGGGATTGTGGTGAGGCCATGTGAGGGTGGTGTGGGGTGGTGACCAAGGAGCCTTGGTCAAGAACCAAGAGGGGATGATGAGGTGTGGGGATGAGTGGTGAAAATCTATATATGGTGGTGTGGAGCGGGGATGGTGTGGGGTCAGTGTCATTATATTTGACGATGGGTGTCAGTATATTTGAATTGTGTCAGTCATCATGTATGGTAATCATCAAAAAAGAACTTGACAAAAAAGAACTTTTGTTCTATCATTGTGGGAACAATTGTTCTGTTCTTTGCGGGAGATAAAAATAGCGATGACAACAAAACGGCCGTTCCCCCCCCACAACCAACCCCCCTCTCAATTGCCTCCAGCAATCGCCTTGATGGCTGGCGTAGCGGCGCGGTTAGTTTCGTTGAAAGGGGAAATGGCGACGTGGTGGTCGGAACAGACAGGGGTAGGGGGGTATGATGATGGGGAAGGGATGGATGAGAATGTGCCGGTCTCGTTATTGGATTTGCTGGCCTTGTTGCCTCCCCTACCACCATTAACGGCGGTGTTAGGTTGGGAAGAGGGGGAACGGCCGTTACTCCTCCCCCTCACTTCCACCGATGCCCATCATGTTCTCATCGGGGGGATGACGGGCGCGGGTAAATCAACTTTATTGCAAACAATTATTTTCTCGCTCGCATATCTCAATCGGCAAGCGCAGCTACAGCTGGTGCTGGTTGAGGCGGATAGTGAAGCGAAGCAGTTGCAATCGTTAGCTAGCTTGCCTCATCTCCTCCTCCCTATTCTGCATGAAGGGGGGGAGGTGTTAGATTTATTGACGTTTTTGGAAGAAGAGAAAGCGTATCGCCAAGCCCAAAGGGCGCAAACGCCAGCGATTGTGGTGGTGGTTGATGGGTTGGGGCAGTTGTTGACCACGGTGGGGCCGTCGATGTTGGTCGCTTGGCAGAGGTTGTTGGCGGGGGCGGCCGAGGTGGGTATCTATCTGGTGGCCACAGTGGATGAAGATACGTTGGCGTGGCAAGGATTATTGCCCCATTTTGCTGCTCGGTTTGTGGGTCGGGTCTCGTCATCAGGGACGGCGGCGGTGATGAGTGGCATTCCTTTTTTACAGGCGAATGCGTTGTTGGGTGGGGGGGATTTTTTGGCGGCCGTGGCGGGCTCTGTTTATCATTTTCAAGCGGCGGCGATGACTAGCTATGAGCTGAATTTGTGTGTGCAACAGGTTAGCCGTTGGGCGCGGCCGGTCTTGTTGGCCCAATCACGTCCTCAAGCACCGTTACCAACGGTCGATGAGGCGGCTAATTTAGGGAGTGGGGTCTATTTTGTTGATGAACGGGGGGCGGTGCCGGTGACGGTTGTGGCCGAGGCTGAGGGTTTCAGCGGAGATGAGGGTCTCTCTGGAGATGATGGTCTCAGCGAAGATGAAGGGGCCACAGGGGGTGAGCGGCCCACGGGAAGTGGGCGGCCCACGCCAAGTGGGCGGCCTAATAGGCGACAGCTTAAGCGGGTGCCGGAACGGCGCACGCATAACGAATTGCCTGATGTGACTTATTATGAATTGTGAGGTGTGTCAATGAAAGAAGGGATGTTGTGGCTGGATGCGGATAAGGGGCGTCAGTTGACGGAGAAAATTGAACGGGCTGTTGATTATTACGAAAATAAGTATGGTCATTTGCCTGAATTATGTATGGTTAATGGGAATAGTATCGAGCAAGCGATGGCGGTGGGCAAGGTGCAGGTGGAGCCGGCCAAGAATATTCTTCCCCATCATTTTTGGCTGGGTATGCGTGAGCGGGAAAACGCCACACGGCATTAAGGGGCTGGTGTGGCCGAGGCATGGGCTGAGGTTGCGGGTGGTTCGTTATTGCTGAAGATGTCTTGGTTAAAAGTTATGGGCGTAGTTTGTCGTATTCAGCTTGGAGTTGGCGGGCTAAGGGGATTAAATTTTGTCGCTGGAGGTTGGCTAATGCTGCCTGATAATGGCGCTCGGCCGTCTCTTGGTTCTCTTGTTGCCACTGATAACGGGCCCAATACCATTGGGTGAGTGCTTGGTCACGCTCAAGGTTGTTTTGCTCAAAATAGTCGTAGCTTATTTGAAAGCAATAGTCAGCGGTGACGGGTGAGGCGTTGGGGGTGGGGGAAACGGCCGTTTGTAACGCCGCCGCCACTTGGCCTAAGGTGCGCCAAGCACGATACATTTCAGCTTGATAATCGTTCGTTTGTGATAGCTCTAACCCTTTTTGTATCGTTATTAACGCTTCTTCTGGCTGATTGAGACCAAGATACGCTTGGGCCAAAAAGCGATAAGGTTCACTTTGATATAGAGTGGCCGTAGCCATTTGTAACTGTAAGGCTTCATCTAAGTATTGTTTGGCCGTTTCAAATTGCTCTAAACCGATGAGGGCCCCACCAATATTGGCTAAATAACCGGTTAGGTTATCTTTGGTATTCATTTCATAGGCGATTGTAACGGCTTGTTGGTAATAGGTGATCGCTTGCTGATAGCTCCCTTGTAAGCGGGCAACTTCGCCTAAGTTGCTGAGTAGTGCCGCTTCATCCCGACGATTGCCGCTTGATTGGTGTATCGCCAACGCTTGATGTAAATAGGTGTGACTATGATCATAATCACCCTGAACCAGATGAATGAGGCCCATTAGGTTGAGGGTCGATCCAATTTGCCATTTATCATCTTCTTGGGCACAGAGCGCCCAACTTTCCTGCCCATAGCTTAAGGCGGAATCAAAGTTGTTTGATAAAAGATCCATGAAACCAACTAACCAGTAACTATAGGCTAATTGACTCGTGTCATTATATTTGTCGGCTAACATAAATAGTTGTTGACAATATTCACGGGCCTGTTGGAATAGACCTTGTTCCATATAGAGGTGAGCAATTTGTGCTTGGGTGTATAAGCGTCCCTTGATATCTTCGTGGTGGGTGGTTAAGTCGTATGTTTTTTGTAGGTAGCTGATCGCTTGCTCATAATTGGCTTGTGAACGATATAAAGCGGCCAAGGCTAAATAGATCTTTTTTTGCCGTTGCCATTGTTGACTAGGTAAGGTCGTTAACGCTTGCTGATAGTAGCTGATCGCTTCTTTTTGGGCATAGGTGGCTTGGGCGTGTTGGGCGGCTAAATAATACCATTGGTGAGCTTGTGTGGCTTGCTCCGCTTGGGTATAGTGATAAGCGATGCGTGCGGCTTGGCTGTAATCATCGGGGCGTTGTTGGCTGACGAACCAGTCGGCTGCTTGAGCATGGTATTTTCGACGCTCTTTTTTGAAGAGGGATTGATAAACAACGTCGCGCAATAGCGCTTGTTTGAAGATGTATTCGGTACTATTGTGAAAATCGGCCGTTTGCCGCGGGAAAACAAACTCTTTGCGGCTTAATTGGGCTAGTAAGGAGATAGTCGGTAAGGAGTCATCGCCTAAGGCGGTTACTGCTTGATCCCAAAAGGTGAAGCCGATAACGGCCGCTTTTTGCAGAATGATCCGCTCGTCATTGGTGAGGCGATCTAGACGACTTTGTAGAATGCCGGTTAAGGTAGTGGGGACATTGATTTTGTTAAAATGGTCTAGTTTTAATTGCCATTGAGGTGAACGGGGAATAATCACACCGGATTCGATCAACGCTTTGATTAATTCCTCAATATAAAAAGGGTTGCCGTTTGCTTGTTGACTGATTTTTTGTAGAAGTTTGGACGGTATCTCGGGGAGGCGACGGAGGATTTTGTTAATGAGGGCTTCGCTGGCGCTGGTCGAGAGTGGGGATAGGGGGATGGGGGTGTGGTTGAGGGTGTGGCCCCATAACGGCCGTTTTTCCATCAATGTTGGCCGTGTTAAAGCGATAATAAGCAATGGTTGATCGGCTAAAACTTGACCTAAATATTCGATGAAATCAAGTGAATTATTATCGGACCATTGTACATCTTCAAAAATGATAACGACGGGTTGGCCGTGGGCGATCTCTTTGAATAGTTGACCCATATAAAAAAAGGCACGCTGTTGAATCTGTTGTGTGTCGTCACGAATGGTTTCTAAGAAAGGGCTATCACTGAAATCAAAACCGAGCAAATGCCCGATAAAATGTGTGTGGCGCACAACATTGTCTTTTAAATAGGGGGTCAGGGTGGTGATTAGTTTTTGCCTAACCACGGGCACGGGATCATTGGTTTGAATGCCTGCTTTATTTGTAAATAGGTTATGGATCAAAACAAAAGGGGTGTGGCTAGTATGTTGGGTGGCTCGCGCATGAAAAATGTGCGGTTGTTGCCGATGTAAACGATAAGTTTGCGCTAAATGTTGTTCAAACTCATAAAGAAGCCGAGATTTGCCTAAACCCGCTTCCCCTTGAATGGTGACTAGTTGCGCTTGGGGCATGTTAATTGTCTTATGCCACACTTGTTGTAGCTGGGCAAACTCATCATCACGACCAATTAAGGGGGTTGTAATACCAGCGACGCCACGGCTTCCTTGGTGTAATTGATTGGATTGGAGACTGATGAGTTGATACACTTGTAATGGTTCCGCTTTCCCTTTAACTTGTAAAGGCAGTTGTGGCTGTATCTCAAATTGGGAAGCGATGTGGCGATAACTATTATGGGTGAGTAGGATGCTATTGGCTGGTGCCGCATGTTCTAAACGGCTAGCGACATTAACGGTATCCCCGATGGCGGTATATTCGCCGATGGAGCCGACTTCACCCAAGATGGCTAAACCGGTATTGATGCCGATATGAAGCGTGAGTTGATTGAGATTGTATTGTTTGATAAAGTCTGCCGTCTCGTTTTGTAGGCTTAGAGCGGCTTTGGCTGCCTGATAGGGGTCATTTTCTTGGGTTTGCTCTCGGCCCCAAATCGCCATTAAGGTATCCCCAATATGTTTATCAATTTGCCCCTGATGCTCGGTCACAATATTATCTAAGGTGGTCCATAGCTGATTGGTTAGATGGCTAACTTCTTCGATGTCGATATGATGGATTAATGTGGTTAGCCCAGCAACACGGGCAAAGAGCACGGTGATCTGTTTGCGTTGGGGCGTTTGTGTGTTGTTGGCGGTGGTTAAAGCGGTTAACTGCTTTTGTAAGGCCGCAATTGAAGCGTCAACAACAGCGTCACCTAAAACGGCCCGCTGTGCCTTGAGGGCTATAATACTTTGCTCAAGATGTTGTTGTTCAGACATTATTTTTTGAGACGCATTACCTGTGGTTGTGCGTCTGGTAGTTGATGGGCCAATAACGCTTGGCGGCGCATAATATTGAGTAGTTCCGGAACTTGGGGGTGGTCCTGCCGGTTTTGGAAGTTACGGTAGAAGGTGTGGGTGCTGGTCATGATCCGCTCTGGGGAGTCCCAATTGGCACAGGGGTGCTTTTTAAATTCGGGGCTGAGGAGGATGTTTTGGGCCGCTTGGGCGGGTGGGGTGCCGTTATCAAATTGTTGGCGAACGGCTGGGGCCAAGAACTCCCAATACGATTTGACTAGTCGTACGCCATCTTTGTCGGTGAGGGGGCCGTGGCCGGGGACAATGGTGGTGACAGGTAGGTCGAGGATGCGGTCTAGGGCAGCGAGCCAATTTTCCACGGGGCCAGCCCACATGACTGGGGTTGAGCCGATAAAGAGAATATCAGCGGTGTAGATGGTGCCGGCATCCGGCACGTAAACCATCAGATCTCCATGGGTGTGGGCGGGGCCCACTTCAATGAGGTGGACATCACGGCCGCCTATATCGAGTTTCATCTCACCGGTAAAGGTTCGTTTGGCTGGGGTGTGGGTGACGCCGGCGAAATCATAGGGGGCGGTCATATTTTGAAACCAGTGTCCAACCTTATCGGCACCAAATAGACGTAATTTTTTGACGATGCGGCCAACACGGCCAAATAAAACCAAAGATTCAGGCTTTGTGGTTAACATCTCCTCATAACTAGCTTGTGAGGTAATGATGTCTAAATCAGCGACCAGCTCATTGCCCCAGAAATGGTCGCCGTCCGCATGGGTGTTGACAACGGTGGTTAAAGGGGCATTGGCGGTGATTGATGTCATTGTGTCTAACATGATTTTGGTATAATGTACGTCCCATAAGGTATCAACAAGGAGGGATGCATTTTGGCCGACGATAAGGCCGGCGTTTGATTCTCCCCAAGAACCATTGGGGACGAGCCAAGCGTAGAGGTTGTGGCCGAGGTCGTAAAGCCCTTCATCAAACTTCGGTTTGGCTTGATAGCGGGTCTGAGAGATGTTGGTTTTGTGTATACAATTAGCAGATAGCATTTAAATATTCCTTTTATTAAAAAGTTCGTTATAATGATGACTGAAAAGTTGGGTTTTGGCAACTGTCGATTCTAAGGAAGATGTATGCGATTATATGGTGATAAGCTATTTGCCCCGATTGATGCGGATTTGCATTTGGAGCGGGTGGCTGGTGGTAATGAGACGGAAGTTTACTGTACAGATGATAAACGTTTCGTGGTTAAAGTTAAGGAAGAGAGTGGGGGGGATTTAGAGACAGCTTTAACTGAGATTCGCTGGCTACGAGAGACGGCGGAGATGTATGTTGATCTTTTGGGGGATAACCATACGATTCCGTCGTATTTTATTGTGGCCAAGAATGGGGCGGGGCAAATTAAGCCGTTGATTATTCAGCCTTATTTGTTGGGGGCACAGGCGTTATTTGATATTGAGTATGAAGAGATGAGCCGCGCTGAGCGGCGGCAATTGGCGGCCCAATTGCGTGATATTATTAAGCGGTCGCGTCATTTTTATCGGGAAACGGGTAAGATGCCTGATTTGTATGGGCGTAAGAGTGCCAGTGAGGCGGAGCGACGTTATCGGAATCGGTGGTGGCGTTTTCCTAATCGGGTCTGGAGTTTTGTGGTTCAGCGGAATATGTTGCGGGCGCATAATTTGATGTTGGCCGAGGATGGGCGGGTGATGTTGGTCGATTATGATCCGGTGCGGCGAGGGGAGTTGTATCAGAAGGTGTATTATACGGTGCGGCGTATTTTGTTTTGGCGTGATTTGGGGTTGATTCGATTAATGGAGTGGACGGGGGTTGTGTGGCCGAGGCATAAATAAGTCGGTTTTAATTAAACGGAGCGATGGTCATTATTGGCTTGGGGTTGACTACGTAACAGGTCAAGGGCATGGGGAAGGACAGGCATAAGGATATCAAGACTTTCACGAACCGCTTTGGGACTACCGGGGAGATTGATGATGAGTGTTTGGGCGGCGATGCCCGCGACGGCGCGGGAAAGCATGGCATGGCGGGTGATTTTAAGGCTTTCAGCGCGGAGGGCTTCGGCGAGGCCAGGGGCTTCACGCTCGATGACCTGCCGTGTGGCTTCGGGGGTGATGTCACGCGGGGCAAAACCGGTACCACCCGTTGTTAGAATGAGGGCGATATCAGCAGTGACCCATTGTTGAAGGGTGTGGACAATGACGGGTTGTTCATCGGGTACAATCGTTTGGGCTTGTGGTAACCAGTTGGTGTGTTCTTGCAGATATTCAGCAATCAATGGCCCACTGTGATCGGTATATTCACCTGTCGTGGCGCGATCGCTAACTGTCAAGATGGCAAAACGATACATGAGAAAAAGGTTACTGGCCCAACAATTTATTTAATTCTTCAGAAAGATCGGTGGGGGGGTAGGGTTTGAGCATAAATTTATTAGCACCAGAGGCCATTGATTGTGAATTTTGACGATAATCGCCGGAAGTTACGATGACGGGAACTTCGGTGGAGGCGTTGGTGTCACCATTGCGTATGGCTCGTAAAAGGTCAAGCCCATTAGCACCGCCAGCTAAGTGGCAATCAATGACAAAAGCATTTGTTTCATTAGTTGTACTCTCAATAGCTTGAGGGATATTAGGGCAAATAGTCACATCAAAACCATCCATTTCGAGGAGCATTTTGATGAGGCGGGCATTGTTGCGGTCATCGTCTACTAAGATAATTTTAGCCGTCATAATTTAATTTCATTCTCACTACTTATGTGTATTAAACTAAATAATCTCGACATTTGATCTTGAAAATATGCTGTTTAATACATTGGAGTTGTTAATCTAAAAGTGTGAAATCTTTTGGTTAAACAACTTATGTTGTAAATGATAGAAAGGTTGCCAAATAAAGGATTGGTAATTTGGCTGTAATCCTTTTGTTGTTATTGATTGTTTTTATTGCCGAGGGCGGCAATGCCACGAATAACACCAATTAAACCAATCGTTGCTTTAAGCGCATCCATGGTTGCAATTTCTGGTGGTTCGGTACTATTTTCTTCAGCGTTGCGGGCTAATAGGTAAGCTGTTATAAGACCAAGAACAGCACCGATGAGGGCGCCACGTATAAAAAATTTAGTTTTCCAATTATTAGTTGCCATTAGGGGGTCTCCAAGTGATAAAGTTGGTGATAAGCGCTAATAAACCTTGCCATCTTTGGTTGAAGCGAATCGTGGCCTGAACGGGCCGGTCGAGGTAGGGGCGATAACGGTTGGCGAGATTGGTAAGCCAATGGTCAAGTCGCCAGAGGCGATATTGCCAAGCACGATGTGAGAGCCAGCGTGCTGGCCCACGGCCATCGGCCGCTTCACGTCGATAATAAACCATAAAACCAGCAAATAAAGCTGGCATTAAGGCTCCCGTAATGATGGCGGGGAATATAGCTAAAATCAAGATAAGATCGGCCAAGGCAGAGATGAACTCCCGTTGCGTAGCGGTACTGGTACTGACGGGTACAGCCAAGGCTAATAGGATGATAACCATGGTTATCATAATAAGACCAAGCAAACTAATCGGGAATAAAATATAGCGACGATAGTGACGACGCCAAGCCGTCTCTTGCGCTAATTGCGCTGAGGTGGGAGTTGGCCGTGTGAGGGCATGAGATGATGTCAGTTTTGATTGCATAAGGGCTATTATATCACAGCCTGACAACAAGGCATGAATTTATTTCTCTTTGACTTCAAATGTATGCGTAATCTTGGCCACCCCACGAATGGTAGCGGCGACAGAACAATATTTTTCTTCAGATAATTCAATCGCTTTCTGTAACTTTTGACTTTCAATGTTATTGCCAGAGGCGGTGTAATGAATGTGGATAGCGGTGAAAGCGTAGGGGGGCTCTGGCTGTTGTTTGCCATCAACGTGTACATATAGGGCCGTTAATTCTTGTCGTTGTCGTTCCATAATCATGACGACATCATAAGCAGAACAACTGGCTAAACTTAGCAATAGTAGATCGGAGGGTTTTAATCCTTTCCACTCTTGCCATTCATCATCATTATCTTGTGGCCAAGAGCCGGAAACGGTTACATGGCCAAAACTATCGCGGCCCACAAACATTTGCGTGCCTGGCCCACCCCAATTCACAGCAACAGAACTCATTTTATTTCTCCTTGGAAAACGTGTTTAAGTTGTTTAACCAAAAGATTTGTACCTTTGATTTAATATATTTAAGGTAAGCATAGATCATGATTCGTCGCTAAATTTTCGCTTGAATCAAAACATTGGCAATAACTGCTATTTTCTCCTTCGCCAAGCCAAGTCAGATAGGTGACAGAGGTTCGTTGGCAGTTGAGGATGTCGTTGCCCGTTGTGGGACGGGTCCATTCGATCCCGACGCCTTCAACATCACGAGCTTCCGTTAAGAAAAAGCGAACATAAAGGGTATCCCCACCTAGGGTTAATTGCCCACTGCTAGCTAAAGCGAAGGCACCAATGGGGAAGATCATGAAAAAAACCCACACCAATAACAGCAAAAGATTCAAGAAACGCCGCCCCCATTTTTTGCCAGCACTCATTACGTTTAGCCTTCGTTTGAATAATCAATAATAGCTGAGACCTATGAATAGATCTCAGCTATTATAAATTTGTTTATCGGATTGACAGGTTACTTTTTAGTAGCAGTTTTCATCGCCGGAATATAGAGTTGTTCCGTATATTCTTTCACCATGCGGCGCATACTAAATTGAGGCGCATTGGAGACGATTGCTTCCCGCATCAGTTCGACCCAACCACGAGGAATATCATCACGATCCCGTTTGTAGTAGAGAGGGACAACTTCTTGCTCTAACAAGTTATATAATGATTCCGCATCCTGACGATCTTGTTCTTCATAGCTATCATAATCGCGTGCTTCGCCAATTGGCCAGCCATTGGCACCATTGTACCCTTCAACCCACCAGCCATCGAGGATGCTGAGGTTAGGAACGCCATTGAGTGATGCTTTCATACCGCTGGTACCACTGGCTTCACGCGGCCGACGGGGGGTATTCAACCAAACATCGACCCCTTGTTTGAGGTAACGGCCAGCGTGCATATCATAATCTTCGACGAAAGCGATACGGCCACCTAATTGGTGATGCTTGGCCAAATTATAGATATTTTGGATCAGCATTTTGCCTGGTTCATCCGCAGGATGGGCTTTGCCGGCGAAAATGATTTGAACAGGGCGGTGGGTGTCGAGGAGAAGATTACGCAGTCGGTCAAGATCGCGGAAGATGAGGGTGGCGCGTTTGTAAGTAGCGAAGCGACGGGCGAAACCGATGGTGAGGGCTTCGGGGTCGAGGAGGGTACCGCTGGTGAGGACTTGGGTGGGGTCATTGGTGCCACCAACCCAGCGACGGCGAACTCGTTCGCGCAAGAAGCCGATTAATTTTCGTTTGAGGTCGAGATGGGCTTGCCATAAGACGTCATCGGGGACGTCGGCTAATTTTTGCCAGACGGTGGGATCGTCATGGTTGTCCCACCATTGGGGGCCGAGGTGCCGATTGAAAATTTCATGAATTTCACCAGCAACCCATGTGGAGACATGGATCCCATTGGTGATAGAGGTGATTGGGACCTCTTCGACAGGTTTATCGGGCCAAACGGATTGCCACATTTCACGCGAGACTTCACCATGCAAAGCACTCACCCCATTGGCATAGCCAGACATCCGTAAGGCGAGCACGGTCATGTTAAAGGCTAAGCCCCAGCTTTCATTATGTTGCCCGATACTGAGGAACTGTTCACGGCTGATGCCGAGTTTGTCCCAAAAACCGGCAAAATATTGTTCCATCAAATGGAAGGGGAAGGCGTCATGGCCGGCTGGTACGGGGGTATGGGTGGTGAAAACCGTTTGGTCACGAATTTCGTAAACAGCTTGATTGTAAGGGGTGCCGGCTTCTACTTTTTCGCGTAAACATTCCAAGGACAAGAAAGCGGAATGCCCCTCATTGAGATGCCAGATAGTGGGATTAACGCCCATAGCCCGTAAGGCACGAACACCACCGATGCCGAGCATCATCTCTTGGCGAATGCGGGTTTCACCGTCGCCAGAATAGAGACGAGCGGACAGTTCACGGTCCCAGGGGTCATTTTCATCAACATCGGTATCGAGGAGGTAAAGAGGGTTGCGGCCGACTTGGACATGCCAAATACGTGCCCAAACGGTACGCCCACCAATTTCTACGTTAATCTTGAGATCGCTACCATCATCTTTTGTGACGGGACGAACTGGCGATGTATTGAGGTCGATTTGTTGATAATAAGCTTCTTGCCAGCCATGAGACGGAATACGTTGCCGGAAATAGCCTTGTGGGTACATAAAGCCGACGCCGATGAAGGGGAGGCCTAAGTCACTGGCTTCTTTGGCATGGTCGCCGGATAAGATACCCAAGCCACCAGAGTAGATGGGGAGGGAACTGTGGAGGCCAAATTCAAAGGAAAAGTAGGCAATTGTTTCATTTTGCCAATCAGGGAATTTTTCTTTGAACCAAGTAGATCCATTAAGCAACTCATTATCGACTTTGAGGATCACTTTTTTGTAGCGCTGTAGGAAGTCTGGGTCAGCCGCTGCTTCTTCAAGTCTTTTTGAGCTAATTTCTTGGAGCATAAGCACTGGATTGTGTTGGGTGCTGCGCCAAAGGGTGTAATCTAAGCCACGAAACAAGGAGCGCGCTTCTGGCGTCCAGCTCCACCAGAGGTTATAAGCAACTTCTGGCAAGCGTTTAATTTTTTCGGGCATTTTGTCTGCGAGGTGCGACATAATTCAAATCCTCTCTTTCCTGATGATTTAATCGGTATAATAGTTGATGCATCAACTATATATTTTCTGATATTAACTCAAGCTGAGTAAAATGTCAAAGTAAAGAACAAAAAAAACAGCCCCCCAACGATAAAATATCAGTTTGGGGGGGTAAAAATTAAGAGAAGGTTAGGAAGGTAGGTGAATGAGTGTTGGTTGGGGGGTATTTTGGTTGAGTTTAGCAATAGCTAGAGCGACAGTTTGTTGGATAGTCCAGTGGAAAGCGTCGGCCGGCAAGAATTTTCGACTCATAATTGGTTGTGGGTTAGAAGCATTAATCAGATAAAGCTCATCTTGATGGAAGACAAACTCGGCCATATTGATATCATATTGATAAGCATTGGTTATTTGTCGCGTGATGGTGGTTAACTGTTCTTGTAATTCTGGTGTGGGGACATTATCAGCAATGTACCCATCAGTTAGAGAGTAGTAGAGGGGCAATACTTCATTGTTAATGATAAAGCAATGGATATGGAAATCTGAGGGAATTAATTCTTGGATAACAACGTTGAGGGTGTCACTTTCGTCATAACTACTGATAAGTTCATCAACATTGTGAACCCGAACAGAAATACGACGACCACCCGTATGGGCATCTTTAAGGATAGCGGGTACACCGACATGATTGATCACCCCTTGCCAGTCAAGATACATGAGGTTGCGGAAGCTTTCCGGGCGGGTTTGGGTAGAGACCCGTTTATTGGGGAGCAAGACGGAGCGGGGGGTTTTGATACCTAATTTGCGGGCGATGGTGAGGCCGAGGAATTTATCATCGATTGCAGCCACAAACGGATTGTTAACAATATAGCAACCTTGAAGCGCGGCATTTTTGAGATAAGCACGGTAATAAGGTATTTCATGAGACATACGATCGATAATAAGATCGAAAGGACAGTTGTTTTTAAGAAAAGTACTGCCTAGACTGACCAAGTCAGCGCTCAACTCGACATTTTCATGTGCGTTAATGGCTTGAATAACAGCCTCGGCCCAAGAAGCATCGGCGCCGATGAAAAAGCCAACACGTTTACTATCTGATTTGCTCATGCATAATCTCCCAGATTGAACGAAATGCTTATAATTTATAATAATGTATAGGATATTGTCGACATTTTCTCTTGAAAATAAGCTGTTTAATAGTTGGAAGTTGTTAAATCAGAAATGTAGGATCTTTTGTTTAAACAACTTAAAGTCAAATAAGAACAATCGATACTGATAGGGAATTTTACAAGAGATGCGTTAATTGGGCGAATTCTCGGTCATATCGGTTAGCGATTAGGGACCAATCGTACTGGGCAATCTGTGGTGCCAACGTGCTGATAACCTGGTTACGTTCGTTGGCGGAGGTGGTTAAGAGAGCGTTTAATTTCGTTTGCAACTCCTCTTGAGTAGCGTAAAGACAGTGGGGGTGGAAAGCGGTGGGGATTAGTTCCGGGTAGCTAAGATTGTTGGGCAGGAGAGGAAAAGTATGGCAATAGATCGCTTCCAGAATACTGATGCCAAAAAATTCGTGATAAGCGGTGGAGACGGTGATATCAGCTTGCCAAAGTAGTTGGCGATATTGGGCCGTATCGGCGTAACCGCTATGGATAATTTGGTCGGCTAAACGTTGCTGGGCCTCATCAAATTCATGAGGATGACGACGGAAGTTTTGGCCGCAAATAGCGAGGCGAAAGGGGATATTTTTTTCTTGCAAATGATAAAGGGCTTGGAAAAAAGCGGCTGGGTTCTTATCGTACTCCCAACGTTGATTCCATAGAATCAGGGGGGGGGTGCCGCGGTCTAGGGTGGGGGGAGGAATAAGTCGAGCGAAATCGATACCGACAGGGAGGACGGTACTGCGGGCTTGTAGGTTAGGAATGGTATGGGTTGTATCGTATTCGGGGAAGCGATTGAGGTAGCGGGTGAGGGCGGTGAAGAATGTTTGTTGATGGTAGTTGGAGTTGAAAAAGATATGATTGGCGGCAAGCATGGAGGCGTAGTTAATGAAAGCGTAATGGAGGTCACGTTCACCTTTTTGGCGGCGCATAGGGCCTGTTTTTTTATCGGCGGGGAGGGGATAGGTCAGTTGGTTTTCGTGGCAGTAAAGGGCGGTGGGGGTGGTGGCGGTGTGGGGCCGAGTGAGTGTCAGGAAGGTGGTTAAATCGAGCATATCGGTGGCGATGATCAGGTCATATGGTTGTGGGTTTTGATTAAATTGATGGGCGAGGGTGATGGCGCCGCCATGCATACGCCATTTCCAGAAGCGAGCGGGGAGAGAAAGTATAGTGAGTTGGTGTTTCGTATGTTGCTGGTAACCAGTCGCCCATGCTTGGTGACTGCCACCATGATAAGGGGACAATAACAAAATATTAAGAGGGGGTGAGAGGGCGTCAGTTGTCGGTGAAAAGTCAGTCATAAAATAGCCTGTTCACTGCCTTAAATTGGGGTGCATGATTTGATCTTGAAAGTATGCCCTTTAATAGGTCGAAGTTGTTAATCTAAACGTGTAAGATATTTTGGTTAAACAACTGAAGCAAGTTCATGTATAATACCTTATTATAGTAGAAATGGATTGATCTTATCGGGATCCTTAAAAGAGATGCTTATAAAGTTGACAATCCCTTTGGCTAGAGGTAAACTAGCATAGTTTGTGAAATATATCATAAAACAGGATCTTTAAGGGAGCAAATAGGTAGTGATTGATTCAAATCATGAGCTGTTCTGGGATGCGACCTATGCGATTGCGATGGCATTGCTAGCTTATTATCCCGATAGACGGCCAGAAGATGTAGGCTTACATGAGATGGCAGATATGATAGAGCAGTTACCTGGCTTTTGCGATGATCCGGCTTTAGCAAACGACGAGATTTTGCTCGATATTCAGACCACATGGTATGAGGAGTCAATAAACGAATGACCACATCTACCGCATCAAACACTGGTGAAATCGTTGTCCCCGATGAATTGGCGGCCAACGTAGCAATTACAAGTATTGCAAAATTACTTGACCCTGTTTATAACTGGTCACGCCGTAATTCGGTGTGGCCGATGGTATTTGGTTTAGCTTGCTGTGCTATCGAGATGATTTGCACGGCGGCGAGCCGGTATGACTTAGCCCGTTTCGGGATGGAAGTGTTCCGGGCGACCCCACGGCAATCTGATTTGATGATTGTCTCGGGGACGGTGACTAAGAAAATGGTGCCGACAATTGTGCGGTTGTATAACCAGATGCCAGAGCCCCGTTATGTGATGAGCATGGGGGCTTGTGCTTCGGGTGGTGGCCCTTTCAAGGAAGGGTATAACGTTGTTGACGGCATTGATAAGTTTTTGCCCGTTGACGTTTATGTCCCTGGTTGTCCACCAACCCCCCAAGCATTGATTTATGGCTTAATAGCTTTACAAGAGAAGATCGGGCAACAATCCTTGGCGACGGTGCCATGGTATGGTCCGGAAAATCCAGAGACGGGTGAGGTACCTATTCCTGTATTGGGTCCGGACTTGGTTGATTTGCGCCAACTGGATGTAATTAAGAGAGAAGCGGCCAAGGCCCAGGTAGCAGAGACCGAAGCTGAAGAAGCGTAATAGGGAGATTATTAATGAGTGAAACAACAGTTTTAGAGCCGCAAGGTGAAGAACCAGAAGGTGGGGCGGCCGTGGTGGAAGGGACACCAGCTGAACGGGCGTTGGCTCAATTGAAAGACCGCTTCGGTGACGCTATTGTTGATGATGAGCGTGAAGGGTACGAAGGGGTTATCATTTCGGCTGATAACTTAATCGATGTTGCGTCTGCTTTACGTGATGATCTAGGTTTTAAATATTTATCCAGTGTAACTGGTGTTGATTTGATTGATGACGGTAAGTTGGAAGTGGTTTACCATGTCTATAGCATTGATCAAGGTGGCGCACCTGTGGTCTTGAAAGTGCAAGTAGACCGTGAAGGTGAGCCCGTTATCCCTACTTTAGTGCCGATTTGGCCGGGTGCTGACTTACAAGAGCGTGAAGTTTGGGATATGTTTGGGGTTAAGTTTGAAGGCCATCCAGATTTGCGTCGTGTTTTGACTTGGGATGGTTTTGATGGTTTTCCTTTGCGTAAAGATTGGAAAGAGCCATTTTTTGAAGAAGAACAGAAACCATTTGGTAGTCGTTGGCCGGGTGGGGGGGTATTACGGGCTGAAGAGCTGAACCCTTATGGTAAAAATGTGCAGTATCCAGATGGATGGGTGCCAACAGGTCAAGAGTATGATGTTGAAACGAATATGTATGATGATCTGCATTATGAACGGGATGCTACCCCTGGTTTAAAAACGGATAAAGTGACCGTTAATATTGGTCCTCAGCATCCATCGACACATGGTGTGTTCCGGATGGTGGTGACTTTGGACGGTGAGACTGTCGTTGATTTGAAACCGGTGATGGGGTATTTGCATCGTAACCATGAGAAGATTGGGGAACGGAATACATTTTTGATGAATATTCCGTATACGGATCGGCTCGATTATTTGTGCTCGATGAGTAACAATTTAGGGTATGTGTTAGCGGTAGAGAAATTAATGGATACATCGGTGCCGGAGCGGGCCGAGTGGATTCGGGTCTTGATGTGTGAGCTAACACGGATTTGTAATCATGCTTGGGCGTTAGGCTTCTTGTTGAACGACTTAGGTGCCTTACAAACACCGATGCTTTATCTGTATATCGAGCGTGAGTTAATCTTAGACTTCTTCGAATCGGTATCTGGGGCACGGATGATGTGCAACTATATGCGTTTCGGCGGGGTTGCTTATGATTTGCCAGATGAGATTCGTGGGCAAGAGACGATGGCTTTCTTGCATGAGTTAGTTTTTGAGCGTTTACCGCAAGCGTTGGACGAGTTCGATACATTAATTACGAACAACGAAATTATGCGGGCACGTTCGATTGGTGTCGGTTATTTGTCACCAGAAGATGCGGTGGCGATGAGTGCCACCGGTCCTTTGCTCCGTGGTAGTGGCGTCGCTTACGATATTCGTAAAGCAGAGCCCTATTCTTACTACGAGCATGTTGATTTTGATGTTGCTGTTCGTTACAATGGTGATATTTATGATCGTTATTTGGTGCGGATGGATGAGATGCGCCAAAGTTTGCGTATTTTAGCCCAAGTGTTGCCTCATTTGAAGGAAACAGCTGGGGCAGCAGTTATTGATAGCAAGCCTCAATATGCGATTCGGGTAAACGCGGGTGAAGCGTATGCGCGGGTTGAAGCACCAAAAGGTGAACTAGGCTTTTATGTGACCTCTAAACGTCGCGGTTCTAACCCAGAACGGTATCATGTCCGGGCCCCATCGTTCATTAATTTAACGACATTGGGACATATGTCCAAAGGGCATAAAGTGGCCGACTTGGTCGGTATTTTAGGTAGTATTGATATCGTACTCGGTGAAGTAGACCGTTAAAGAAGCGGAGTCAAGATATGTACGGATTTGGTATATTAAAAGGTATGGCTGTTACCATGAAGCATTTTGTGGACAGCTATTTAGATGATATTTACTGGCTGACCCGTGGTCGCCGTTATTACAATCAGGATGCGTTAACTGTGCGTCAAAGTCTAAAAGGGACTGGGGCGATTACGGTGATGTATCCAGAAGAGAAGTTATCAACACCAGAGCGGTTCCGTTTTGTGCCCTTTTTGGTGACAGATGATTCGCCAGGCGGTCAAGGGTATGGCAAAGATTGGTGTACATCGTGTGGTATTTGTGCCAAGGTGTGCCCGCCACAATGTATCTGGATTCAACGGGGTAAGTTGCCTAATGGGCGACCAAACCCACAACCAGAAGAGTTCTATATCGATATTGATATCTGTATGAACTGTGGTTTATGCTCTGAATTTTGCCCCTTTGATGCGATTAAGATGGATCATGATTATGAGTTAGCGAGTTTTGATCGCACGACGGCGCATATTCATGATAAAGAGCGGTTGAGCAAGCCGATTAGTTATTGGCGTAGCTTAGCGCCGCGCAAAGCGGACGCGGAAGAAGCGGCTCGGGCGCAGGCGAAGGCGGGTAAAGGCAAGAAGAGAACGAAGGGTGAAGAAGCCGAACCGCAAGAGAGCTTGGTCTCGGAAGCGCAAAAGCGTCAATTAATTTATCAAGGTGCTTTGTATTAAGGCATCGGGGTAAAGACCCTGACCAGAGCGAATTGACTCTGGTAGACAGATGTAATTTGAAGATAGCGAGGCGGGTTTTGATTAGCCCGCCTCGATGCCATTATGATTGAGATGCTGGAAGCACGGCCGAGGCTAACGATGCTAACGTTAGCAAAGGGCGTGCTTTTCTTATTTTAAGGATATAAACAGACAATGTTTGGACGTAAAAAGAAAACAGATGGGGTGAGTGAAGAAACGGTGATGGGCGCGTTGAGTACGGTCATGGAGCCGGAATTGCACCGTGATTTAGTCTCATTAAATATGATTCGGGAGCTAGAGATTAAAGGAAATGATATTCAGTTTACGATTATGCTAACGACCCCCGCCTGCCCGCTCAAAGATGATATTGAGCAAGATGTGCGTGCGGCGTTGGCCAACGTTGACGGTATCGGAACGGTGACGATTGATTGGGATGCGACAGTGCCGGAAGATCGGCGCATCGCCAGTCAGATTGGCCAGCAGTTTCGGAATACGATTGCGATTTCGAGTGGTAAGGGCGGGGTGGGTAAGAGCACCGTTTCTGTTAATTTAGCGATTAGTTTGGCCCAGATGGGGGCGCGAGTGGGTTTGTTAGATGCGGACATTTTAGGGCCCAATGTGCCGATGATGATGGGGAATGATAAGATGCCGCCGCCGAAGGATCGGAAATTGGTACCGGCCGAGGAGTATGGTGTCAAATATATTTCGATGGCATTTTTGACAAAACCAGATCAGCCCTTGGTGTGGCGGGGCCCGATGTTGCATAGCGCGATTCGGCAGTTGTTAACGGATGTCAATTGGGGTGAGTTAGATTATTTGTTGGTTGATTTGCCACCGGGAACGGGGGATGCGCAATTAACGTTGGCGCAGTTGTTGCCATTGTCGGGGGCGGTGGTGGTGACGCAGCCGATGGAAGTGGCCGCGGCCGATGCGTTGCGTGGCTTAAAGATGTTTGAGAAGTTGGAAGTCCCGATTTTGGGGGTGGTGGAGAATATGAGCGGGGAGTTCTTTGGGACGGGTGCGGGTAAGAAGTTAGCGGAGACGCAAGGGGTTGCTTTCCTTGGTTCTATTCCCTTAGACGCGAAGGTGCGTGTGGGTGGGGATTCGGGGGAACCGGTGGTAGCGGCACATCCGGATTCGGAGACATCTTTGGCGTTGCGTAAAGTGGCGGAGAAGGTGGCGGCACGGATTAGTGTGTTGACATTAGAGCAACAGAGTAGTAATTTAATTTCGATTGAGATGGTAGGTTAAGATGACAACTGCAACAACGGCCGTTGACCGCTCCACAATTGTGGGGATTCGGTTTCAAAAATTAGGAAAGACATATCATTTTCGGGTAGGCAGCGTGACTGAAGTTCAGCCTGGCGATTATGTGATTGCTGAGACACGTCGGGGAGAGCAGTTAGGACAAGTGATTGCGTTTATTGATGAGACCGATGTATCGCGACGGCATCAGATGCGTTCGTTAAATCGGATTGCGACGCCGCGGGATTTGGTAATGAAGCAAGTGTATGAGGGGCAGGAGTTGGATGCGTTAATTCGTTGCCGAGAAAAGGCGGCTGAATTGGGCGTCCGTGATACGAAGTTTGTGAAAGCGGAGTAT
This sequence comes from Anaerolineae bacterium, assembly GCA_035459145.1. Lineage (GTDB taxonomy): Bacteria > Chloroflexota > Anaerolineae > Promineifilales > Promineifilaceae > DATHYN01. The sequence goes on from DATHYN010000393.1 coordinate 23,506, forward strand.
AGCTTTGATGGGCATTGGCTCACCTTTTATTACGCCACAGAAGATAATAAGATCGATATTAACCCGTTGCGTAAAGCGTTACGGGATGGGTTTGAGGCGCGGGTGGAGATGCAGTTGATTGGGCCGCGTGATGTGGCTAAGATTTTGGGTGGGTATGGGGCTTGTGGTGCGCCACGCTGTTGCTCAACCTTCTTGACTGAGTTTAGCCCCGTCTCGATTAAAATGGCTAAGGCACAAGGGATTTCGTTGAGTCCGCAAGAGATTACGGGAATGTGTGGTCGGTTGCGGTGTTGTTTGGTGTTTGAATACGAACAATATGTGCAAGCGAAGAAAGAGTTACCGCGCCGTGGTAAGCGGGTGGGGACACCACAAGGGCAGGGTCGCGTGGTTGATGTACGTGTTATGCGTGAGGCGGTGATGGTGCGCTTGGATGAAGGTGAGCGGAAAGTAATCGAAGTCTTTAAGCATGAGTTAGAACCATTGGACGAATTAGAAGCGTTACAGAAGAAAGCAGAACAAGGTTGCAGTAAGCACGAGAGTGGTGGCTGTGATTGTGGTGCGAAGAAGTAGGGAGAATAATGAGTATAAATCGAGATGAAGCGTGGGCGATTGTTTGTGAGCATGTTCAAGATGAAGGATTACGGCGGCATATGCGGGCGGTTGGGGTCGCGATGCGGTGGTATGCTGAAGATTTAGGCCAAGATGCGGAGCGGTGGGAAGTGGTTGGGTTGTTGCATGATTTTGATTGGGAGATCCATCCTGATTTAGAGCGACACCCGACGGCTGGTGCCCCGATTTTACGCGAGCGGGGGGCGGATGAAGAGATGATCCGCACAATTTTGTCCCATTATACGGCGGGGACGGGGGTTGAACGTGAGAAAGCGATCGATTTTGCGTTGTTAGCCTGTGATGAAATCACTGGTTTGATTATTGCGACAGCGTTGGTACGGCCATCGAGAGATATACGGGATGCGAAAGTGAAATCGGTACGGAAAAAGTGGAAAGATCGGCGTTTTGCGGGGGGAGTGGACCGCGACCATGTGGAGGAGGTGACGGCTGATTTTAGTCGGGAATGTTATGAGGGGAAGTTGGAGTTATGGACACATATTGGGAATGTGTTGGCGGCGATGCAGGCGGAGGCTGAACTACTTGGTTTAGCCGGGGAGTAGTGATCAATGGCGGATAATGAGTATTTGACAGTGGCGGCGGCGGAAGCGGCCGTTTTAGCAGAAGTGACCGTATTGGGGGGGGAGAAAGTGGCTTTGTTGGCGGCGTTGGGGCGTATTTTGGCTGAGGATGTGGTGGCGGAAGAGCAGTTACCGCCGTTTCCTAATTCGGCGATGGATGGGTATGCGGTGCGGGCTGAGGATGTGGTGGGGGTGGAGGCGGACAACGGCCGTTCCCTGCGTGTGGTAGCTGATATTGCGGCGGGGAGTTGGCCGGAGGTGGCGGTGACGCCGGGGACGGCGGCGCGGATTATGACGGGGGCACCATTGCCGCCAGGGGCGGATGCGATTGTGCCGGTGGAGGGGACGAATGAGCCGTGGCGGGCGAGCGAACGGCCGTTACCGGAGCAAATAGAGATTTACCAAGAAGTGGGCAGTGGGGATTATGTACGGCCAGCAGGCCAAGATATTGCTAAAGGGATGAAGGTGATGGGAGTGGGTCATCGGTTGCGGCCGCAAGAAATTGGTGTTTTGGCGGCGTTGGGGGTGGCGAAGGTGGCGGTAGTGCGGCGGCCGCGGGTAGGTATTTTGGCGACAGGGGATGAGTTAGTTGGGGTTGAGGAGGCATTGACACCAGGCAAGATTCGGAATAGCAATGGGTATGCACAGGCGGCCCAAGTGTTGGCGTTAGGGGCGGAGCCGGTGATGTTGGGGGTGGCGGGTGATACGGAGGCGTCGGTGCGGGCCTGTTTGGCGCAGGGGGTGGCTGAGGGGGTTGATCTGTTGGTCAGTTCGGCGGGGGTGTCGGTGGGAGCGTATGATGTGGTGAAGGCGGTGTTGGCGGCCGAGGGGGAAGTTGGTTTTTGGCGGGTGCGGATGCGGCCGGGTAAGCCATTGGCTTTTGGGCGTTATCAAGGTATTTTGTATTTAGGGTTGCCGGGGAATCCGGTATCGGCACAATTATCATTTGAGCGGTTTGTGCGGCCGGCGATTCGGAAGATGGGGGGGTATCGGGCGTGGCAACGGCCGTTGGTACCGGTTATTGTTCGTGAAGATATTGGCTCAGATGGGCGGGAAAGTTATTTACGGGCTGTAATTGAGCGCGGGGAGGAGGGGTATGAAGCACGGTTAACGGGTCATCAAGGGTCTAATTTAATGAGTTCAATGGTTAAGGCGAACGGTTTGGTGATTATCCCAGAAGGGGTGACTGAAGTTAAAGCCGGAACGAGTTTGCAGGGAATGATGATTGATTGGCCAGAATTTGTTTTTTAGATTTATCAGGGAGGGGTGGGGAGGGGAAATAAAAAAAGGCGGCCAACTGGCCGCCTTTTTTATTGGTTAGCGATTAATTATTCGCGAGCCATATTAAGCGTGCGGGAGATGATATCATCTTGGGGGCCGCTTTTTTGTTTTTGGCGTTTGTTTTCAGCTTCTTTGGCCTCATCCGTTTTGCTCATAGCACGGCGCAAGGCGATTTCCATCGCTGTTGGCATTTCGCCCATTTCTTCTTCTTCTTCTTCGTAATCGATATCATGAAGTTCTTGAACGTCAGGCACTTCTGGTTCAGGCGCATCGATTAATGCTTTGATGCTGAGATTGATGCGCCGTTTGCGTTTTTTGAAGCTCAACACTTTGACATCGACCTCATCACCGACATTGAGGATTTCCGAAGGGTGTTTGATGTAATCATGGCTCATTTCACTGATATGAACCAAACCATCTTTTTCGGCGCCGATATTGACGAAAGCGCCGAAATCTTCGAGACGGGTGACAGTACCGGTGTAGACTTGGTCTTCACCTAAATCACTCCAATCAACGGCGGTGGGCTCGATGCGGGTCAAGGTGATTTGTTTGGCCGAGGGGTTCACTTTATCAACCCAAGCCTCAATTTCATCACCCACATTCAAGATGTCGGAGACACGTTTGACCGGTTTATTATCCAATTGCGAAATATGGATAATTGCTTCCACGCCAACACCGATATCGATAAAGGCGCCGTATAGCTCGATGCGAGCAACTGTCCCCTTCACTTTCATTTTAGGGGCAAGTTCATTGATATCAGATACAGCTGTAATCTGATGTAATTTGTCATTGGCGATAATAGTTTCTTGGGTTGCTTCTTCCGACATAACCGGTTTCTCCTCATACTTTATACGTGCACGTGCGAACAAACTCTCCCCAGTGACTAACAGCGACAACCTATAAAATTTTGAGTAGTTGTGACGGTTAGACGGCCTCAAATGCGGCAGTAACACGAGTTCTCTTTTAAAATGTCCGCAAATTCAGCCGATAGGTAATTATATCAGGGAAGGGGAAGCTGTCAACCTTCGATTTATGTGTAAAAAAGGAGCATTCGGTACCGAATGCTCCTCTAAAATGGTTAAGCAGGTTCGGCTTCGAGTTCTTCCGTGGCGAGGGCGGGGAGGCCGGCGGTTTGGCGGATAAGGTGTTCGATTTCGGTCATCATTTCGGGGTTTTCGGCGAGGAAGACTTTGGCATTTTCGCGGCCTTGGCCGAGGAGGGTGTCGCCATAACGGTAGTAAGCGCCCCGTTTGTCAAGTACTTCGTAGGTAACACCTAAATCGATGACATTACCAGTACGGGAGATACCTTCGTTATACATGATGTCGAACTCACATTCCATGAAAGGAGGTGCCACTTTATTTTTCTTGATTTTGACCCGTGTTCGGTTGCCGATCACATCGCCGCCCGATTTGATGGATTGGATACGGCGGATATCGAGACGGACAGAGGCGTAAAATTTGAGAGCGTTGCCACCGGTGGTGGTTTCGGGGTTGCCGAACATGACGCCGATTTTCATCCGGAGCTGATTGGTAAAGATGACGATAGTGCCAGTTTGGTTGATGATACCTGACAGTTTGCGTAACGCTTGAGACATGAGCCGGGCTTGGAGGCCAACGTGAGAGTCACCCATTTCCCCTTCGATTTCGGCACGGGGGACGAGGGCGGCGACGGAGTCGACGACGACGACATCGAGCGTACCGGAGCGGATGAGTGCTTCGGTGATTTCGAGGGCTTGTTCGCCGGTATCAGGTTGGGAGACGTAGAGGTCATCGATATCGACGCCACAGCGGGCGGCGTAGAGAGGGTCCAGGGCGTGTTCCATGTCGATAAAGGCGCAAACGCCACCCATTTTTTGAGCTTCGGCGATGATATGTTGACAGAGGGTGGTTTTACCGGATGATTCTGGGCCGTAAATTTCGATAACCCGACCGCGGGGAATGCCGCCGACGCCGAGGGCGATATCGAGGGCGAGGGCGCCCGTGGGGATGGAATCGACTTGCATATGCATCGCTTCACCGAGACGCATGATAGCGCCTTCACCGAACCGTTTGGTGAGGGTATCAAGGGTACGTTGCAGGGTGGCATCACGGCCGGAATCGGCCTTACCTTTTTTCTTACTCATGGAATTGTTTCTCCTTAAAAATTTGTTGTTTTGGAAAGTATGTTCTGATTTTAGCACAGATGTTTGGGGGTTGTCAATACCCAATTTGAACAAATGAACAATCGTTCTTTTCTTCGCGCGTGGCTAGACGAAGTGAGCAACCAGTAAGCAGCGCTTACACAAGATAAGACAAGATAAAGGTTTGATTGTGATTGGTTAGGGGAAAGGGATTAGCGCTGTCTTAGGAACTGCCAAAATTGGCGGTACTCGGCCCAACTGAGCCATAAGCTCAACAAGAGATAAGTCGTACCACCAAGGGCAACCCCTAGCAACAGGTAAAGTGTGCCCGGTGCCATAATTTGTCCCAAACCAAGAATGACCATACACATACTCAACGTGCAAAAAAGCGTTTTGCCGACATTGCGTATCAATTTGGCTTCATTTAGTCCGCCTAAACGGCGGCTGTTGAGGACAAAAAGAATAGCTGATTGGAGGGTAAAGGCGAGGGTACTGGCGAAAGCGACACCAGCGATGCCATAATTATCGACGAATAGGTAGGCACAGATGATATTGGTGGTGAGCCAAACGAGGGAGACGGCCATCGGTATGACCGTGTTGTGTTGGGCATAAAAGAGGCGGGCAACAATTTCTAAGGTGGCTTCGCTGACAATGCGCAAACTGAAAAAGACGAGGGTGGTGTAGACAAGGCGGGTTGAGGTGGCGGTAAAAGCGCCATCTTCGAGGAAGAGGGTGATGGCTGGTTGGCCGAGGAGGATGATACCAGCGGCGGCAGGAATGGTGAGGCGCCAGATGATATCGAGAGCGGTAACGGCCGTTTGCTTCAACCCTTCCGTATCCCCCGCATTATACATTTCGGCCATTGTGGGAAAGATAACAATGGCGATAGCGGTTCCAAATAACGTTTCTGGTAGTTGCTCCAGAGCGTAGGCGTAGAAGTAAGCGGAGGTACTACCCGGCGGCAAATTTGATAAGAGACGAATGATAAAGAGATCGGCGAACTGGACGGTGCCGAGGGTGATGATGCGCGGGCCCATCAGCTGGATAATTTCACGGACACCAGCCAATTGCCAATCGATTTGGGGGCGGTACTGGAACGGATAACGGCGTAAGGCGGGCAACTGAATGCCGATATGGACGAGGCCACCGACGACAGTGCCCCACGCGAGGCCGTGAATGCCCAGAATGGGAGCAAAGGCATAGATACCGACAAAATAGCCGATATCAAGGGCTAAGGGGGCTAAGGCGGGGAGGGTGAAATGTTGGTGGGCGTTGAGAAAACTGCTGAGAACACCACTGATGCCAAAAAGGGTTGTTTGGATGAGAATGATACGCATCAGGCTAGCGGTTAGGGCTTGTTGTTCGGGGGGATAGCCGTTGACGAGAATGGTGCTGGTGAGCCAAGGGGCGAAGATGGCGCCGAGGGCGGAGATGGTGCCGAGGACGGCGATAACGAGGGTTAAGGTGCTATTGGCTAAGCGCAACGCCTCTTTTTGCTTCTTATCGGTGAGATATTGGCTGTAGACGGGGATGAAGGCGGCGGCCAGGGCGCCGCCCGCGATGAGGGTGACAAACAGTTCGGGGAGCTGATTGGCCGCGGTAAAGGCATCATAATCGGGGGAAGTGCCAAAGACACGACTAATGGCACGTAGACGGACCAGACCAACCACTTTGCCTAAAGCAAATAGAAAAATAACGATAAAAGTTGATTGGAACAGGTGGCGAATGCGTTTCATGGGGGAAGATTATAACTGGGGGAGAGGGATATGCCAACTGATGACAACGGGAAGCGGTTGCTATTTAGTCAACCATTGTTTATACTGTACGCATACGATTTGTTCCCGGCCCACAAGTTCTAGAAATTTAGATAGCTTTTTAAGTTTTCGTAATTGGCTGAAAACTGAAGTGTTAATGAGTGAGGATTTAGAAGTAGATGGTTATTGAGTCTAATTCAGGTCGTTATGATGATGATATTAAGACGATTGAGCCGGAATTCGTGACTGAAGCGGACAATCTGGTTTTGATGCGTCTTATCCGCGCGGATGATGCCCCGTTATTGATCGATTTGGTGTCCCAGTTATCGGCTGAGTCACGCCAGCGTCGGTTTCATACGGACATAACGGATATTAGTGGTGATGTTTTGATGAGTTGGGCCAAAGAGTTGGCTTCGGTTGATAATGAAACCTTGGGTGGGGCGGTCGTGGCTGAGATTCGTGATGAGTTAGATGGGAGACGAATAGTGGGGGTGGCGCGACTGGGACGCTTACCGAGTAAACCAGCAGATCCGGTGGCTGACGCCGCAGTTGTGGTGCGTGATGATTATCAAGAACAAGGGGTAGGGCGGGAGCTGTTGCGACGGTTGGTGTTATTGGCGCGGCAGATGAATGTGCTTTATATGAGTGCGTTTATTGAAGCGGATAATACACCAGCGATTCGTTTGTTTGAGGATTTAGAATTGCCAACCGAGACGACTACAGTGTGGGGGGAGACCACGATGTTGATAGAAATGCCAACTTGACATAATTGATTTGGTGATCCTTCGGAATTATAATATGATATAAGTGTATTAAACTAAATAATTTCGACATTTTCTGTTGAAAATATGCCGTTTAATACGTTTTTTAATGTATGGTTGACATCGAGACAAACGATATGGATAAAATTGATTTACGTTCAGATACAGTAACTTGGCCAACGGTAGCGATGCGTGAAGCGATGGCGGCGGCTCCAGTGGGGGATGATGTTTATGGTGAAGACCCGACGATTTTGGCCTTAGAGGGGCGGGCGGCGGAGTTAGTGGGGATGGAGTCGGCTTTATTTGTGGCCAGTGGTACCATGGGGAATTTGGTAGGTATTTTGACGCATGGGGGCCGAGGGGATGAGGCGATTGTGGGGGCGGATGCGCATACCTTTTATTGGGAAGGGGGCGGGATGGCGACGTTAGGTGGCATTACGCCACGCCCATTGCCGACAGATCATAGCGGCCGGATGGATTTAGACCAGGTGCGGCAAGCGATTCGGGCAGATGATCCACATTTTCCTCGTAGCCGGTTAATCTTGACGGAGAATAGTTATGGCGCGAAATATGGGGCGGCCATTCCGGCCGATTATTTTGCCCAATTACGGCAGATTGCGGATGAGGCGGGTTTAAGTGTTCATTTAGATGGGGCCCGGTTTTTTAATGCGGTGACTGCTTTGGGTGTTGAGCCGACAGAGATTACCCAATATGTCGATTCGATTAGTATCTGTTTGAGCAAGGGTTTATGTGCACCGGTGGGGTCGATTTTATGTGGATCGGCGGAGTTTATCGGCCGTGCGCGTCGGATACGTAAATCAGTAGGGGGTGGTATGCGGCAGGCTGGTATTTTAGGTGCGGCCGGATTGATTGCTTTGGATGAGATGCGGCTTCGATTGGCTGAAGATCATGCCCGCGCCCGTCGAATTGCGACAGGATTGGCCGAAATCCCTGGTATTGAGATAGAATTAGAGCGTGTACAAACCAATATTTTGTATTTTCGTGTGACAGCAGATGTCAGTTCACGTACATTGGTGAACCGTTTGCGGGAAGAGGCTAATATTTTATTAGATAGTGATAATGAGGGGCAACCGATACGAATTGTGACTCATTATTGGATTGATGATGCTGCGGTGGATAAACTTTTAAAGGCGATACGAGAAATCGTGGCCTAATTATTATTATAGATAGATTTTGGAGGTAGCCATGACCAGTTTAGATGGTCGTGTGATCGCCGGTCATTACCGGCTCGACAATTTAATTGGGGAAGGGGGAATGGGGACCGTTTATAAGGCCTACGACCTTAACTTGTCACGCACAGTGGCGGTTAAGTTGATGCATACGCATTTTGCCCGTCAGCCAGAGTTTCGGACACGGCTGACACAAGAAGCGCAAGCGGCGGCACAACTTGATCATCCTTCAATTGTACGCGTCTATGATTTTGGGGAGTCGGAGTATGGGTTGTATATCGTCATGGAATATTTAGGTGGCGGTAGTTTGCGACTCTTCTTACAACGGTTACAGAGCCAAGGGCGTTATTTGCCGTTGGAGCAAAGCTTGCAGATTGGGGCGCAGATTGCGGAAGCGTTGGGATATGCCCATGAGCGCGGTTTGGTTCATCGGGATGTTAAACCGGGCAATATTATTTTGAAGCCGGTGAAAGGGACGGGGGAAGCGTATCCGTTCCAAGCGATTTTGACTGATTTTGGGTTGGTTAAATTAGCGGGCTCAACGACAGTCACACAGAGTGGGACAACGGTGGGGACGCCCACTTACATGTCACCAGAGCAATGTAAAGGTTTAGATTTAGATGGTCGGAGTGATTTATACTCATTGGGCGTGGTTTTATATGAGTTGGTGACGAATCGGTGGCCATTTGAGTTCAAATCATTAGCGGAAGCGGTGACGGCGCATATTAACGGACAACGGCCAGCTTCGCCACGACAATATCGGGCGGATACCCCCCCATTGATTGAAGCGTTATTGACCAAAGCATTGGCTAAGGAGCCGATTGATCGGTTTAATAATGGGGCGGAGATGGCGGCGGCGTTACGAAGTGCGATTGTGGCGATGACGGATGCGCCGACGCAGATTTTGCGGGTGACGCCACAGGAGACCTCATTGATACCGAGTGATACAGCGCCGGCCGGTTATCAGTTACGGATTGCGACGCCGGGACATGACGAGACGAGTTTGGTGATGTTAAACCAAGCGACGTTGAGTTTGGGTAGGAGTGCGGATAATGATGTGGTTTTGCCCTCGGATGGGGTCTCGCGGCATCATGTGCAGTTGCAGGCAACGACAGAAGGGTGGAGTGTGGTTGATTTAGGGGGTGTGAATGGGACATTTGTCAATGGTGAGCGGTTAAAAGGGAAGGAGCAGTTAGCGATTCAGCCAGGAGCGCGGTTACGGATTGGGCCGTATGAGTTATTGTTAGAGGGGCCGACGGCGCCACGGCCGAGTGGGGCGGTGATTCATGTGCCGAGTGAGACGGGGAGTTCTGGTAATATTGAGTTGCCGGAAGCGATGTCGCGGCCGAAGGCGGCGGCGGGGTCAGCGATGGGTGGGAGTGGGAGTGAGGCTGAGCCACCGAAGGCGAAGCCGGCGGCCAAAGCACGGCCAGCGGCGGCGGGGTCGCCGCCGCCACCAGCGGAGACGAAAGTGCGGGCGGATGTGCCGAGTGGGACGCATGCGGTGCCATCGCAGTCGGCCGAGCCGTTGGCGATTTTCTTAGCGCAAGAGAAAGTGAGTGCAGAGCCAGGACAGACGGTTAATTTGACGATTGATGTGGTTAACCGTGGTCCAGAAGAAGATTATATTAATGTGCGGGTATTGGGAATTCCGGCGGCGTGGGTACGATTGCCGAATGAATTTATGCCGGTGTCGGGTGGTGGCGGGCGGACTCAGGTGACCGTGCAGATTAAGCCACCGCGACGGGGGGATACGCCGAGTGGGCGGCAACGGTTTCGGGTTGAACTGGTATCGCAGCAGTATCGTGGGGAAGCACCGGCGGCGACTGGTGTGTTAACGATTGGTGGCTTCCGTGATTTTGCTGCTAAATTGATGGATCCGACGATAGATGCGCCTGGTGAAGTGCGTGTTGCGGTTCAAAATACTGGTAATGTGGCTTTGGCACTGAGTGTTGTGGGGCGTGAGGTGGAGCCGGGTTTAGCCTTTCGTGGTGAAGTGGGTCGTATCTCGTTAGATCCGCAAAAGCAGATGGTTATTCCATTAGAGATTACGCCGCAGGCACGGCCAGTGTTTGGCACGCCATATACGATTCCTTTTGAGATTGAAGTTTTATCACAAGGTGGTAAATCGGAACGGTTAGAGGGGCATGCACAGACGATACCGTTAATGTCGAATACAGTTTATAACTTCCTGTTAGGTGCCGCCATTTTTGTGTTGGTTTTGGTTTCTTTATTTTTAGCGCAACTGTTTTTTGGGAATGATAATGGGCAGGGGAATGTGACAGGCACAGCAACCACATCGGTTGGGCTTAATATTGCGGCGACGGAGCAGGCTAATCAGACGATTGCGGCGGAGATAGCGTTGACGCAGGCGGCGGTGGCCACCACGACGCGAGGTGCTGGGTTAGATACGGATAGGGATGGGTTAACAGATGCAGAAGAAGCTGTTTTGGGTACGGATCCCACCAATAGTGATACGGATAATGATGGGTTATCTGATGGGCTTGAGGTGAATGAATTTGCGACGAACCCCTTGTTATTTGATACTGATTATGATGCTTTATCAGATGGGGATGAAGTCAATTTATATGGCACCAATCCACGCCAGTCAGATAGTGATGGTGATGGCATTCGGGATGGGGTTGAGATTAGCCAAGGCACTGATCCGATGGCGACACCAGGGCCATCACCGACCGCGCCTATTGTGCCCACTAATACGCCTATGGTAACGGTCACACCGTTACCTTCGGTGACACCATTACCGTCAGCAACGGTCACGCCATTGCCGTCAGCAACAGCTACGCTACCACCGACAGCAACATCAGCGCCGACACAGATACCAACTGTGGCGGCAACAGCCACCGCGACTTCGACACCGTTGCCTGAGCCAACGACATTGCCATTGCTTAGTTTAAATTGTACGACACAGAATATTGATATCACAGAACCATTTGATAGTTTTGTCTGGGGACAGCAACCAGTTGAGGAGTTCCCGCGTGGTTTTGAAAATGATAATCAATATGTTTATATGTACGGTTTGAAAGATAATTTAGGGCAGATGTATTTTGCATTTATTATCGAGGATCCAACTATTAATGCGACTGATTCGTTACGATTGTATATGGATGTCAATAATAATGGTGGCGTTCCGGATAGTGCTGACCGATTTATCCAAATTGGTCGTGATGGATCGGTGGTATATGCTGCTGGTGATGGTGCTGGTAGTTGGGATAGTAGTTATGATACTATCTACTGGGAAGTTGACTTAGAGTTAGCCGATTTTTCACCATGGTTGATCAAGATAAAATTGAATACGGTGAGTGAAACCCCAGATTTAGGTGGTGCCTTTGGTTTGTTATTGCAAATGAACTATGCGGATGAAGGGGTTGCGTATTGGCCAGTGGGTGCAGTGGGGGATGATGCATCTAATTGGCAAGGTATGGTTAATCCAACATGTCCTTAAAACAAATTGTTAGGTGAGGGCGATATGTTAGACTTTACGACTGTTTGGTCGGGCGAAAAAAGTTATACAGAGTTGGTTGCTGGATTAGGTGTGGATAATTTGCGTGATTTGACCAATGAGATGATCACGTTGATGGAAAAGTTGATTGCTGAGTGTGAAGATGAGGATGTCCAATTTGTACCGGATGATCCCGAAGCGAATGATACGTTTGCTGAAGACGAGTCATTACGGGATTTAGCGTGGACATTAGGGCATGTGATTGTGCATGTGACGGCGTCGGCCGAGGAATCCGCCTTCTTAGCGGCTGAATTAGCGCGTGGCGTGGTTCGGGAAGGGCGGTCGCGGTATGAGGTGCCGTGGGAGTCCGTAACCAGTATAGAGCAATGTCGGGCGCGTTTAGCGGAAAGCCGGCGAATGAGATTAGCCAGTTTAGATATGTGGCCAGATGAGCCGCATTTAGAAATATGGCAATCAATTTGGGATGGTCAAAAGATCAATGCAGTTGGTCGTTTTGTATTAGGATTGGGCCATGATGCGTCACATATCAATCAGATCAAGAGCATTGTGGAGCAAGCAAAGGTAGCACGTTATATATGATGAGTAAAGATCTCTCTTTGGACGCTTGGTTAACAGAATGGGTAGCGTTGTTAAAGCGAGAGGGAGTCGGCGCGGGGGAAGGGGGGATAGCTGTGGGAAAGCAGTTATGGGCGGCATATACGGAGGAGGGGCGGTATTATCATAGTGCACAACATATTTGGGATTTATTAGCTGGTTTAGAGCGGTTTAAAGCCTATGTCGATGATGAGGGGTTGGTGGCATTGGCGATCTGGTTTCATGATGTTGTTTATAATCCATGGGCACAGGATAATGAAGCACGGAGTGCAGAGTATGCGCGAGATTCGTTAGTTGAGTTGGGAGTGGAGCAGACGCGGGCCGAGCGGGTAGCGACGCTCATTTTAGCGACCAGTGGTCATGTTGCTACGGAAGATACTGATTGTCAATTGTTTTTGGATTTAGATTTAATGGGATTGGGAGCAGAACCAAGTGTCTATCAGAAGCAAAGTGAGGATATTCGGCGCGAGTATCAAATGGTACCTGAGCCATTGTATCGAGCTGGGCGACGACATATTTTAGAAGAGTTCATAAAGCGGGAGCGTCTTTATTATACCCCCCCGCTTTATGAATTATATGAAAGCCAAGCGCGTTTGAACTTACAGCAAGAGATTGAAGAATTAACTAATTAATAACTTGACCTAAAGGGATTACCATTGTCCTTTGGGTGTTTTTCGTTTTGGTTGATTCACGCTTTGTGTATTGCTACCCATTGCCCATAGAATAAGTGTGAGAACGACGACAAGCGTGGTGTAGTAGATAGGGTCATTAACCTCAATACGCCAGTTGATCATGCCCCAGCGGGTGGCAGCACCAAGAATAGCGCCTAAAATGGCACCTAAGAAGCCACCACGTAAAGCACTACCAACGCCAACAAATAAACCAACAATTGCGCCAATACTTAAACCAAAGATGCCCATAAAGAGATATGCTTCGATAATTTCTTTACCAATGCGGGGGTCGCTAATATTGCTACCTAACATGGCCCGAATAGTACCGCCATCGGTAAAAGTAGCATAGAGGGCATAACCAATCATACCAAACAGGATACCGGCAAAAATACGAGAAGCAACTTTAGAGTCATTGGCCATAGGAAAAGCAATGAAGCCAAGAGAAACCCCGATACCAGCGCCGACCAAAGCGGCAAACTGCAAGGGATCGTCTAAATTAAATTGCTGTGCCAACGTGGATAAAAATAAAAATGATGTCAATGAATTCATGCTAACACTCCTTAAATAAATGAAAAAAATAAATTAAAGTGTTGTGCGCTCAGCTTATTTATTGAGTATAACATGAAATAGAGTGGCTGACTGCAAAATAGATTATAGTAGACTATTTTGCTTTAATTATTAATAGAGTGTTTAAGTGATTTGTTGTTTTGTGAGGAAGAAGAAAGGGATTGGTTATTGATTATGAACCATCCCAGAAAAAAAGGGCGTAATTACTCGTTGTAATTACGCCCTTTTGGATTTGTCTAATTAATAGACATTATTTGTATTTGACTTAGTCAGTGGTACCACCGAATACAATCACGATGTAGGAGTTAAAGACAGGGGTTACATCGAAGATTTCATAGCCAGCTACTAAGGTGGTTGATTGCCCATCAGGGTTGGTGATGACAACATCATAAACACCTGGTTCACTACCAGCAGGGACGACAACCATTAACTCATTTGACGACATGTAGGTCACGTTGCCTAAGTTAATGTTGTCAACTGGGTTATTTAAGGCGACTGTACTACCCGGCATGAAGTTGCCGCCAACGATGGTTGCCATTGTATCTTCGTCATTGGGGCCAGCATCAGGTGTGATGCTAACGATATTTGGCGGAGCGGCTTCCATCAAGGTGGCCGTGATTACCCAATCAGTCACAGGGTAAGCGGTGTCTTGGTCGCTAACAAAGGTGTGTTGGCCAGCGCTCAAGGTAGTTTCGTAGTCATAGTAGAAGCCACCACCACCGAACTGTTGGAAGGGGAGGGCAGCATCGATGAGTAAGGAGGTGAACCCAGTTTCCATGTAAACCTCAATGTGGTAGGTACCACTTAAGTGGGTATTTACACGAATGCCTGAATTGAGACCGTCACCATAGGAGGTGCCAGCCCAGACAATACTAGGATCTGTATTGTTAATAATGGTGGGGATTTCAACGAACTGTAAGTCGTAGCCCACGCCAGCAACATTACCACCATCGGCACTGATTTGGAGACGAGCGCCAGTTGCGGGTAAGTCGAAGCTATTCCAGACAACTTCACCGACAGAAACAGGGTTAATTGTGTAGAGCAAGCCACCTGTGTTTAAGTCGAAGATGTGGAACGTGAGGCGATCATTTGAGGCTGCACCAGTCGCTTCGAGACGGATATTGGCTTGGGTTTGTTCACCTAGGTTGAACGTTATCCACTCATCGGTGAAGTTGTTGTTGAAGTCACCACCTAAGCCAAAACCAGTTTGATGATAGGGGAGGGCATCATTGGTTGTGCCCGCATTGAGTACCGTGACATTCCAATCGGCACCTATAGCGACATGTTGGATGATGCCCAACGTGTGGACACCGGCAGGGATATACATGGTGCTAACCGTATCAGTGTAAACAATCTTTTGGATAAAATTGTTATTGATTTGGAATTCATAAATACCCGCATTGACGCCGAAATCGAAGGTGTAGAGACCACTGGTGGGGAATTCCATCCGGATTTCACTGGTTACACCTGGGGCGGTAGTTGTCCCGGCCCAGCTATCTGGAGCGGTGGCGAGCTCACGGATTTGGAGTTGATAATCTAAGCTGTCGGTATTGGCACCATTGGCAACGACATGGATGTAGTTGGTACCAACAGGCAGTTGGAAGCTATCCCAGATCGTTTCGCTACCGTAGACAGCGGGGATGGTTAGGATGGGGACACCAGAAGATGGGGAGAAGACGTGTAAGAGCAAGCTATCAGTCATTAAGCCCATCGCGCTAAGGGAGATGTTGACATCTGTAGCGGCTGACAAGTGAACGGGAATCCATTCTTGGTTGAAATCATTGCCACCACCACCGAGAGCCCCACCAGAAGCATTAAAGGGCAAACTGTCTTCAGTGATGCCAGTAGGGATAATGACGACACTCCAATCGTTGGCACCAACAGTTGTATCTTGGTCGATGGTGAGTTCATGGGTGCCAGCTGGAATGAAGAATGTATCGCTATCGACGCCTTCAACTGTTTTGAGGACATAATCATCATTGATAGCGAATTGGTAACGGCCGCCACCAGTGGTGAAGTTAAAGGCATACAAGCCAGATTCTTCGAAGTTGACTAACATTTTGCTATTGTTACCACCAGCGTTAGCCATACCATCCCAAGCGAAATCGGTATTGGGGACAGGGTAAGCATTGAGGACCACATTGGTTGTGGAGAGGGTGCCATTGCTGAAGATAAAGTGATTTAAGCCACCGGCTAAGGTCGTATTGCCCCATAATTTTTCACCATCATGGACAGGACCAGACCAAACTGGTGTGCCGGTACTATCTTGGATAGTTAAGTCGACAGGACCACTGCCCATGACTTCAACTGAGAAGTTAATGTCGAGAGGGCCAGCGGGCAATTCGTATTGAGCGGCAACGGTGTCACCGTCCATGACGTCGCCATTGAAGCTGAAGAAGCTCTCGGCCGGGGAGATGGGCATTACTTGGGCGGACCAAGTTGTGGTTACATAGTTGCCATCGGGTAACGTTTCGATGAGGTGCATACCAGCAGATAGTTCACGGTCGAAGCTATAGCCCAAGCTAGTAGGGCTCATGCGAACCGTGCTCCCATCAGCAAAGTTAAGGGAATCGACATTCAAGTTGGCAAAACCAGGGTCAGCATCGATGTGGAAACGGTAGAGGCCACTGGTGCTGGTTTCGAAGGCGTAGGCGTTGGTGCGGTTGCCGAGGGCGGTACCAGACCAGCTACTGCTATCGGTGGGGATAGCGATTAGGCTGATATCATAACCAGTTAACTCAGCCCCATTGGCGGTTACACGGACACGATTGGCACCAGCCATTAAGTTAAAGGTAGCCCAGTGTGCTTCTTGAGCGGTGATATCTTCGATTAAGTGATTAGGGGTAATGCTACCTGGATTGTAGATAGCGACATCGATCATGGCATTGGGGTCAGCGCTGTTAACGGTTAATTTCATATTAACGTCGCTGTTTTCAGCCAAGCGAATGGGGAACCATTCGGTATTGAAATCATTGTCAGGACCGCTTAAGGTATTACCAGAGATGTTGAATGGCAACGTATTCATATTGGTGCTACTGAGGCTAATGTTAGCACTCCAGTCGGCACCGACCAGATCGTCTTGGATAATGGTGACTTTATGAACACCTTGAGGGACATAATGGGTGCTGGTGTTGTTTAACCAAGCGGTACGTAAAAGGTACTCGTCATTGAGCTTTAATTGATAACCACCACTTAAGGCGGATAAGTCAAAGTTATAAAGGCCTGAAGCTTGGAAGTTCATGTGAATGGTACTGTTAGCACCAGCGGGGTGGGCTGTACCGCTCCAAGTTGAGTTGGCATTGTTAAGATTGTCAAGCGTTAAGGTGTAGCTAATGGGGTCTACATTGCCGCCATTGGCCATAACACCGACCATAACGAGGCCATTGGGGAGAGAGACGTTGGCCCAAGTTGTTTCGCCGGTATAAATGGCAGGTAAATGTAACAAGGTATTGGGGCCTTGTTTGATCATCAGATGGAGATTATCGGCATCGGTGCCAGTAGCCACCATTTTGATGTTCGAGGGGCGGGCGGCTGATAAATAAACGGGGAACCATTCGGCATCAAAGTTACTGCTACCGCCTAATTGGCCACCCATTTCAGTGACAGGGAGGCTGTTAGCGGCATCACCGACAGCAGACACATTGACAGACCAGCCAGCGCCAATACTAGGGTCTTGGTCGACAACTAAGGTGTGGGTACCGGCTGGAATGAAGTATTCGTAAGCACCTTCAGTGGAGTTGCTTACGGTTTTTTGGATATGTTGGCCGCCATTGACTAAGAATTGGAAACGGCCACCGGTGACATCGGTATTGAACGTATAAAGTCCAGACTGAGCAAAGGTGAGTTTAATGGAGCTATTCACCCCAGACGCATCAGCCACACCAGCCCAAGAGTAAGGGGCTGAGGGGGTATTATAAAGTCGAATAGCGAAGGTAGCGGTACTAGCGCCAGTATTGGTTAGGGCGATATTATTGCTACCGGGAGTGAGTTGGCCATAACCCCAAACTGTCTCGCCAGTCATAGCGGCACCCGTCCAAGTAGGCATGCCGTTGCTATCGGTAATGGTTAAATCGATAGGACCACTGTTAGCGGCTGCTAAGGAAAAGTTAAACGGCCGATTTTGGCTAGCCGAATAAGAGGGGGAGATAGATTGGCCAGGGGAAAGGGTGCCACTTAGACTAAAGAATGGTGTGGGGCCACCGGCCGTGGCCGGGGCAGTTGGTGTTCTGGCTTGCACGAGTGCTGTGACACTAGCGACTAGCAAAAGCAGAACAGTAAAGGCTAAAAATGATAAATACGGTTTTTTAACCGTGGTTGTTGAGGATATCATGGGTATACGATACTCCTTGTCTCGATAACTATATTAATTAATATAGGCGGATTAAATGAAAATTGGAACCTCCTCTGTGCAAAATTCCAATATCATAAACTAAATTTTTACTTAACCTGTGTATTTTATGGCATTTTGCCTGTAGATACCAATTTTTGTGAAAATTGCGTGAAAAATGTAATCAATTTGTTAACTGGCAAGATGTTTGAGGATGACGAGTGTGATGTCATCAAATTGGGGGGTATCACCGACATGGTGAGAGACGGCTGTTTGGATAGCGTGTAGGAGTTGTTGGGCGGATTGGTGTTGATGTTGGCGGACAGTTTGTTGGAGGCGAGAGAGGTCGAATTGGCCCCAATTTTCGTTAATGGCTTCAGTGACGCCATCGGTATAGAGGACGAGAATGTCATTGGGGGCGAGGTGGATGGTTTGGGAGGTGAAGGTGACGTCATCAAAGATGCCGAGGGCGGCACCGGTGTTGGCTAACAGTTGATGGTCACCATTTTGTTGGAGGAAGAAGGGGGGATTGTGACCACCATTGGCGTAGGTGAGGGTATGGGTTTGAGGGTCCCAGATGGCATAAAAAAGGGTGACAAAGAGATCTGAGGTGACATCGTGGCATAAGATTTCGTTGGCGCGTTGGAGGGTGATGGCGGGTTCATAGCGGGAGTAGGCGACGGCGCGGAGGATGGTACGGCTGATGGCCATGAAGAGGGCGGCGGGGATGCCTTTATCGGCGACATCGGCGATAATGAGGCCCCAACGGCCGTCGGGGAAGGGTAAGAAGTCGTAGAAATCGCCACTTACTTGGCGGGCAGCTTGCCAGTAGCTGAGAATATCGAGGTGAGGGATGGCGGGGGCGGCGTTGGGGATGAGGCTTTGTTGGATTTGGCGGGCGACATGGATTTCTTGTTCGAGACGGTCCCGTTCTTGGGCTTCTTGGTAGAGTTGGTGGTTGATGATGGCGGTGGTGGCTTGGTGAGCGATACCGGTGAGGAGGTTGACGCGGCGGCCGGAGAGGCGTTGGCCATCGATGGCGGGGGGGACGAGGAGGACGCCGAGGAGGCGGCCGTGGCCGTGGAGGGGGAAAGCGTAAGCGGTGGGGACATCGAGGACAACGCGTAACCAGCGGGGGAGTTGGAGGTGGTAGTAGGTGCTATAACGGGAGCGATCTTGTTGTTGGCTAGGGCCTTGGTCAAAAAAGTTAGCATCGGTGATTTCGAGACTTTCGATCAGTTCACGGCCGATAAGATTGAGGCCATAATTGGGGCCAGCGCGGTAGACGTGGCGGTTATTGTCCCAAATAAGGCTGATGCAGGCGGGAACGCCAACAAGGAGGGGGACGAAGCGGATGACAGTGCTGAGGCTATCAGCTAGTTGCAGGTGGCTATTGACCGCTTCGGCGACTTGGAGAAGGGCGGTGGTGACCCAAGCCTCTTCTTGATGGGCTTGGTGGGTTTGGGCGTTATCGATGGTGAGAGCGAGTTTGTCACTGATTTGGCGAAAAAATTCGGTACGTTGGGGCGTGGCGGCGTTATTGGAATTGGGGGGGGCGGTAATGAGCAGGATGCCGATCATTTTTTGGGAAGCGATGAGGGGCCAGAGGTGGGTTTCGGGGGGGGTAGGAGGGACGAGGGCGGGGCTGAGGGGGAGCCAAGGTGGGGGTTCTTGGGTGGTGTGGTGGGTTTGGTTGTCGTGGGTTGTGGTCAGTGGTGGCCAAGTGGAGGGATCGAGCTGTAACTGGGCAAATAGGGAGGTTACGTTATTATCGGTCCCGGCGATGGCGGCCCCTTGGTAATGGTTATGGTCTGGTTGCCAGAGGAGGATAGCGGCTTGATGGGCGTGGGTGAGCATGACGAGGAGATGGGTGACTTGGTGGCAGATATCGGTGAGGTTGGTGGCGCGATTGAGGGCATCGGTGATTTGGAGTTGGACATTGGTGAACCAAGATTGGCGGCGTTGGAAAGCGATTTGTTGGGTGCGGTGGATGGCGGTGGCGATGGAGGTGGCTAATGTTTCGAGGACGGTGCGTTCATCGGTGCCGAAGGCGCCGACGGCGGTGCTATGGACATCGAGGAGGCCCATGAGTTGGTCGTCGATGAGGAGGGGGATGACCATTTCGGATTGGGTGGTGAGGCTACCTTGGTCGATGAGGGGGTCCCCAGTGACAGGGTTATAGAGGTCATCATGTTTGGTATCGATGGCGATTTGGGTTTGGTGGTGGCGGATGGCGGAGCCGATGAGGCCGCGTTGGGTTTTGATTTGGCGTTGGCCGGGGATGTCATCGTGGAGGGAGCTGGCTTGGAGAACGGCCGTTCCCCTCTTTTCGTCAAAGCTAAAGATATTGACGGGATGGAAATTAAAGGTGTCATGAATGAGCGTAACGACAAGATAGAATATCTCATCGAGTTCCATAGTGCGATTCACTTTTTGAGCGATGGTGAGGACGAGTTCGAGCTGCTCGGCCCGTTTTTTGGCTTGTTCATAACGGGCGGCGCTGGTGATGGCGGTGGCGGCTTGGTTGGCGATGATGGTCAGCCGTTGGAGGTCGGCGGCGGTGAAGCGGTTTGGTTCTTGGCTTTGAGCGGCCATGACGCCGATAGCGTTTTCACCGCTCATGAGAGGGATGAAGATAGCGGAGCGGGGGGGGGTATCGCTAATGGTGCGCAAATTGGCGGGGAGGGAATCTTTTTCGGCGAGGAAGTCGTGGACGAGGAGGGATTGGTGGCTTTTGCGGATCCAGCCGACGATGCCTTGTTTTTCGCTAATATCGAAATGGCGGGGGGTGGGGACACGGCGGCCATCGATCTGCATAAATTGGATAATGTAATCTGCTTGGTGATAGAGACCGACTTGAAAGGTGCTGTTATCGATGATGCGGCCAGCTTCTTGGGCGATTAGTTCACAGAGGG
>DATHYN010000394.1:0-13760 GCA_035459145.1 Anaerolineae bacterium
GTAGTGGGGTGGCGGTGGCGGTCGGTTCAGGGGTGGCGGTGGGGGGGATGGTCGGTTCAGGGGTGGCCATGGTGGTTGGGATGGCGGTGGGAGTGGCGGTGGGTTCAGGAGTGGCGGTTGGGGGGATGCGCGTGGGGATGACAATGGTGTCGACGTTGGCCAATTGGCTGGGGGCGGGGAGGGCGGTGGGGACGGGGGTGAGGGCTAATTCATTTAAAGCGGCGGGGAAGCGGGCGTTGGCGCGGATACGGCCAGGAATGGCTTCGACGACACTCGGTAAAGCGATGAGGCCGAGGGCGATGATGATTTGGAGAAGGGCCACAGCAAAGATAATACGTTTTGTTGATTGTTTCATACTGACTTACTCACAAGTTGTTTGTGTATTTGGGTAAAAATTACTTAATTTAGGGTTTGTAAAGCTTCTTGAGCGGCGGTAAAGCGAGGATTAAAGGCAGCGGCTGCTTCTAGGTCGTCGCGGGCTTGGGTTTGGTTGCCGAGGGCGGCGTGAGCCAAACCTCGGTAGTATAGTACCTCTTCTAGGTAAGGTTTGTCGAGAGTAATATCGGCGAGAAGGATAACATCTTCGTAACGGCCGACTTCATAATAGGCTTCATAAGCGCCAAATTGGTACCACAGCATACGACGGGGTAAACCAATAGCGCGGGCTTGGTCGAAAGAAGCGGCCGCTTGCTCATATTGTTCAAGTTGGGTGAAGATAGTGCCTAGGTTAAACCAAAGAAATGGGTTTTCGCGATCTGTTTCGAGGGCGAGTTGATTATCGGTTAGAGCGGTTTCCCACATATAATCATCATCCATATTGGGGCCGATGATGGTTTCGGCTAAGGGTCGTTGTTCTTCTTCAAAAAGAACGACGTAATTGTGATTAAAATGGGACCAGTAATGGTCGAATTCGGTGTAGGTCCAGCGCCGGCCGACGTCGGTATCGGCTGTGCCCGGGGTTTCATCTGTGCCGAGCCATGAGTCATAGACAAAGAAGGTTTCGGTGAGGTTGTCATAGGCGACGACAAGCAGATAATGACCATACCATTCTAACCAAGCGTATTCACCAGGCGGGTCGATACCGATTTCCACGATAACGGGCATATCGTTGGCGAGGAACTGTTTGAGCTGGTCAATATTCCCATTGGCACGTTCGATAGCTTGCAGATTGGTGTTTTGATTCACAAATTCAGCCATTTCCTGAGGATTGACGTTACGGTCTTCAACATTTGGCTTAAGGAATAAGGCTGTTTCATCTTGGTGGATGTTGAGGTCAAAATAGCTAAGGGACATGGCTAATGTGGCTGGGCCACAGTTGTTCCATGATTGCATTTGGTGGTTGATGCCATCAAGACGTGTGGTTATGGGTAGTTCCGTAATAAGGGGGAGTGGGGTGGGGGTACTGGTGGGGACTGGGGTGGGGGTGACAGGGTCAATATTGGGCGTGGGGGAAGCGTCTGGCGTAACGGCTGGCGTATTGGTGGGGGGTGGGGTATTGGTCGGTGCTGGTGTTTTAGTGGGTTGTAAGGCGAGGAGGGCATCGGTGTCGACGATAGCGGCGGCGGTGGGGACGATTTGAACGGTATCACGGCGGGCTATCTGTTGGATGGGTTCAGGTACCCAGCGAGCGATATAGCGACTGGGGATGTAGCCGAAGATGGTGGGGAGTTGCCAGATGATAATAAAGATAGTGACAGCCAAAGCTATCAGGAGATAACCTAATTTTTGGAGCATAGAGCCTCTGATAATTGAAAATAGTTTTATAAAGGATTGGGTTGTAGGGGATATGATGATAAGCGAAATTACGTTTGATTATAACGCAAGATGGTGGGGGGGGAAACGGCCGTTAAGCGAACATTAAGACGTAAGGAGCCATTAATGTCTTACCTTGACATGAAAAAGACGCTCCCGAAGGAGCGCCTTTTGGAAACCGGTTGTCGCTAATTAACTATTACCGATTAGAATGTAAGGGATAGAAGAAGGTGGCAAAGGGGTAGTTGAGGTTGTATTCGAAATTGCTGATATGCGCAGGCACCACAAATACGGACTGTGTATCGAAGAAGAAAAGACCTGGGGATTCCTCAACCAAGAGATTCATCGCATCTGTATAGAGCTGTTGTGCTTCTTCCGGATTGGTGACTGTTTTGAGGGCCGCTTCATCGACCATGCTATCAAATTCTTCATTGACCCAATAGCTCAAGTTGAAGAAGGGGGCTTCACTGCTACGGAAAAGGGCGGCAAGGTTGTCGGTGCCGGCATCACTATAGGTTGGCCAGTAGAGTAAGAGGAATAGGTCTTGGGCATTGGCTGGGTCGTCTTTGGCTTCGTCCCATTGGTCACCAAAAGGCATCGCTTCCACGGTGACATCAATACCTAGTTCCGCAAATGATTCTTTGATGATGGGGGCGAAAGCGGCTTCGATATCATTCGAGTTGGCGTAGGTGAGACGAAGCGAAAAGCCTCCATCGGGATAACCCGCCTCGGCCAATAACGTGCGCGCCTTCTCCATATCATAGGTGTATTGATTAACGTCAGGGGAGTGAGGCCAAAGACCCGCCGGAACAGGACCACGACTTTGGGTACCATAACCAGAAACAGCCTCATCAATAATACGTTGATATGGGATTGCGTAGGCCAAAGCTTGACGCACTTTGATATCATCCAATGGTGGGCGCAATGTATTGAATAAGCCGACATAGTTGAAGAAGGCAGGCTCGAAGAAGAGTTGATAGTCGTCATTGCCGCCAAATTCGGCATAGGATTCAAGTGGCATCCGGAGGGCTAAATCAACCTCACCGTTTTCAAACAGCTCTTTTTGGGTGGCATTATCATTAATAATGCTAATTTGAATCTCTTCGAAATGGTCAGCATCGTCCCAGCCTCCCCAATAATCATCATTTTTGACGAGAGTCACCGATTCATCGGTTTGATAATCGCTAAGGCGATAAGGGCCCGTACCAGCAGCAACGCCACCTTCGAAATAATTTTCATTAGCGGCCGCCTCTTCAAGAAGTTTAGGGCTGACGATGTAGGCAGCATACAAGGATGACACAATCAAGTCAACCGGAGCGGCGTAAGACATGACAAGCTCAACAGTGAGGTCATCAACGACATTGATACTGTCGAGAGGGGCCCAGATGAAGGAGGCGCCACCACGATCGGCGGCGGCTTCGATAGACATTTTGACTGCTTCAGCGGTGAGGGGTTCGCCATCATGGAAGGTGACGTTGGGACGCAAATAGAAAGTCCAGACAAGACCATCATCGCTAACGTCCCAGCGTTCAGCGAGCAAAGGGGTAAACCGTTCAGCTGATTGGGGTGGGTTAATGATCAATAGTTGTTCGTAGATATTGGCTAGATAAAATGCTTCGGTGGAGAAGGAGTCGATTGGATCCCAAGTGGTGACACTGGCGACACTGGCCACCTTAAGGATATCTGGCTCGACATTACTGGTTTCCTCAGTGGTGGTGTCTGTTTCATTATTATCTTCAGTGGTGGTATCTGTTTCATCACTGTTTGTGTCTTCTTCAGTATCATTTTCGTCAGTGGCGGTATCATCGGCCGTAGTTACCGTGGTCGCCGTAGGATCGACGGGGTCGGTATTATTTTCGTTATCCTCGCCGCCACAAGCGGTCATAATCATGGTTGCGACTAGCAAAAAAACAATCCATTTCTTCATGTAAAATCTCCTCTATGATGATCGATGTCCCACTATTTCAAAAAGCAGACATTGATTTTTAGCATTTTGGTACTTACTATATTGGGCATATTTCACGAATGTAAAATTTATTTTTGCTACAAACATTGCCCAAACTTATTAATAACCACAATTATTGTAACTAAAACTTAAGATTTGGGTAGGGTACATTTGTACTTTAAGGGGAAAATAGCCCGATTTGGATAGCACCTTCAGTGGCCCATTGATATGCTTGGGGGCGTCTATCGGTAGGATGATAGAGCATATTGAAAAGGGCAATGCTACTTGGGGGTAAGCTTTGGGGCCAATTGAGCTCTTTTAAGGTGTGATAAACAGTCATCGCGTACGGGTCGGGGCGTTCATTGGGGGAGACGAGATCGATAAACCAATGGTTGATGGTAGGCCATTGTGGTTGGTAGAAGGTGAGCAGGGGATTAATTAACAAAGAGACACCACCAACGGCTTCAGCCCCGGGCGATTGGTCGATGAAATCATAGCTGGTTACAAAGAGTTGTGTTAAATTGAGCGGGTTGTTATCGAGGGGCAATTGGAGTGGACGGCGCCAGAATGCGTTGTGACGAACTAAGTAGCCGGTGAGGCCATCGATGATGGCCCGGTGCCATATACGTTGTTTGTGGTCAGTTGAGGCCGAAGGTGGGAACCATTGTTGTTGGAGGGTGAGAGTGAAGCCGATGAACGGTTTGAGTCCATGTAGACCATTGGTGGCGATGGTGTGGACGAGTTGGGTGAGGAGGGGGAGATCGGTGGGGGGGATGGTGTGGGGGGTGAGATTGATGATAATTTGATTGGCAGGTGCGGGGGAGATAGTGAAATGGGCCCCGCTTAGATGACGTTGGGTGGGTGTATGGCGTAGGCGGTGTTGGTTTTGATAGCGGTAGACGGTGTGGTAGGTGGTGCTGATGATGGGGATGTTGGTGGTGGGGGGGAAGGTTAATGTGTTGGTATGGTTAGCCATTGTGATATGGTATGGAAAGTAGTCCGATTTAGCAAATCGGACTACCTGTTTAGGTGCGGAACCATTTTTCGAGGCGACTGGTGGAGAACTGTTCTTTGTTGGCGCGTAGTTGGGGATTGGGGCCGACGAGGTTGACGCGGGGGGCGTCGTGGGTGAGGAAGTTGGCGTCGATTTCAGCGACGTCGCCGCCACCGAATTCGAGGTAGCAGGTGCCGTTGCCTTGGAAGGTGTGGTTGGTGGCTTGGCCGGTGATGGCGCGGACGATCTCTTGGACGACGATTTTGGCGCCGCTTTCGGCGAAAGCACCCGCTTTGGGGACGCCAAATTGGCCAACGGGGATGGTGGTGACATCACCAACGGCGTAGACGTTGGGGCTGTTGGTGGCGAGGGTGGCGGCATTGACGGGAATCCATCCTTTGGGGCCGAAGCCAGCTTCTTTGACGACGGCGGGCGGCCGATGGAGGGGGATGCCGATGAAAAGATCATAGGGGAGTGGGTCTTGACCGTCGATGAGGGCGGTGTTGGTAGCGGGGTCGATGCCGGTGATGGGGGTTTTGGTGCGAAAGTTGATGTTGCGGGCGGCGAGGCGGCGTTCGATCTCATCGGAACCGGATGGGGAGACGGGGAGGGGGCGGGGGCCGGGGGTGACGATGGTGAGTTCGATTTGGTCGCGACGGCCGTTTTGGGTGTAGTAATCGTGGAGTTGGAAGATGGCTTCGTAAGGGGCGGGGGGGCATTTGTAAGGTTTGCCGAGGATGGCGACGACGATGTGGCCGGCCGTGAAGTTGGTGATGACGGGATTGAGTTTGGCCGCGCCGGGGAGGGTGTAGAATTCGTGGCCTCCTTCGACGAGGCCGGGGGTGGCGGCGGGGACGACATCGGCGCCGAGGGCGACGATGAGATAGTCATATTCGTGTGTCCCGGCTTGGGTGGTGACTTGACGGGCATCGGTGTCGATTTTTTCAATGGTCGTTTGGATGAAGTTGACGCCGTCGGCGGCTAAATCACGGTAGTAGCTTTTGACCTGTTCTTCGGTTTGGCGGCCAAAGAGGACGTCGAATTTGCTGAAACCGATGATAAAATGGTCGCTTTTGTCGATGAGGGTGATGGTGCAATCGTCGTCAAGTTGGGCGCGGAGTTCGGTGGCGGCGGTGAGACCGCCAAAGCCGGCGCCGAGGATAAGAATTTTGGTACTCATGAATGTTCCTTTGGTTAAAAGAGTATATCATCAATTATTATAGCAAATGGGTGGGTGATCTCAATGTTCTTTACGGAAGTATTACAATTGAGAAAGGTCAGCAGTTATCTCAAACTGCTGACCTTTCGTGTTGGTCTTGTATTTTTTTGTTACTGAGTGGTGGCCGAGGGTTTAGCGGCTACTGACCAACAAGGGGATGATAATGGAATACGCCGATCGTATTGGTGGATTCTCCGGGATAACCAGCAAACAGGCCATATATTCGATAGAAGATATTTTCTGATGGTGTGGTTATATCGGCTTCGGTGACGGTGTATGGTGTGAGTTGGCTGAAGTCGCTGTGGGGTTGACTGCTGCTCCACAGGGCATAGCTGTCATGAATTGTTTCATTCCAATCGAGGTGAAGTGAATTGGTGATGACGAAGGTGTCAATAACCGCTATGGGAATCCGTTCGAAGGCGCCGATGTCACAAGCGCTGCCTTGTGGTCTGGTGATGCCCCGTTGGTCGGTGGGGAAGGGGCAGTTAGCGAGGGGGATGGCGTCTGTTGCTTGGCTGTGGAAAAGGAGGGCGTTGGTGAACATGCCATCTGGATGATAGGCTAAGATGTCTAGTGAGGGACCGGTATTGGTGATGCTGCTGGTGGTGGTTAGGGCGCAACTGTCATCACTGTCTAAGTTATAGCCATTATCGATAACTGTTCCTAATATTTCACAATCAGCACCTTGCAGGCTACCGCCTAAAATTGTGTTGATGGAGGATATAGTCCCGCTTATCTGATTTTGCAAATTGCCAGTTAGGCCAACTAGGCCATCTGTTCCGCTTGGGGCGTTTTGATACTCACCGTTTAGACCACCTAAACCACCCACACCAGCATTGCCAGAAGCGTTCAAACCGAGAGTGACATGGGTTAGAGTAACAAAATTGCTGTTATAAATGGCGCCAAGACCACCATTCCCACCATTGCCACCACGGCCAGCGGTGCGAAAAAAACCCGTATCACCACCACGGCCACCGGTACCACCAAAGCCATTTATATTATGAGTGACAGTGGCTTGGACTAAACGTAGGAAGTTCGTATTATAGATACCAGCACCATGGCCGCCATTACCGCCAGCACCACCATTGGTGGGATTAGAAGGGCCACTCCCGCCAACACCACCCGTTCCACCAACACCATTGGTATTATGGCTGACAGTGGTGTAGATTAAGCTTAGAAAGCCTGTATTATAGATGCCAGCACCATGACCACTATTACCGCCAGCGCCACTCGTACCAGCCGTTCTAATGCCTGATTGGTAATAACCACCATTGCCACCTGTGCCACCATGACCGGAGGCGTTATCGTTTATAGTACTGTAGGTTATTGTTAAAGAACCCGTATTATAAATACCACCGCCAGCGCCACCATCAGCACCTAAGCCCCCATTCCCACCATACTGTCGATAACTATTGCCACCATGACCACCATTACCACCAGCACCACTCATATTATTGTTAAATAGGGCGTAAGAGATGGTTAAAATATTGGTATTATAAATAGCACCGCCATGACCGCCGGCGGTACCTAGACCGCCATTACCACCATTAAGGCTATAAAGTGTGGTGCTATGGCCACCATGACCACCATGGCCACCATTGTTATTGATATTACCGGTGAAATCGGTGTTTTTTAAACTTAAAACACCGGAATTATAGATAGCACCGCCGTGGCCGCTTACGCCCGCATGACCACCATGACCGCCAGCACCGCCGGTATTAATATTGGCAAAACCACCGTTGCCCCCATTACCGCCATGGCCACTACCATTATTGATATTACCAGTGAAATCGCTGTTTTTTAAACTTAAAACACCGGAATTATAGATAGCACCGCCGTGGCCGGCTGCTCCTGAATGGCCCCCATTACCGCCAGCACCACCGTTATTAAAACTAGCTGATCCGCCGTTACCGGCATCGCCGCCAGCGCCACTACCATTATTGATATTGTTATTGAACGTAGAGTTGGTGATGGTTATAGAACCGGTGTTGTAGATCGCAGTTCCAGAGCCCCCGGCACCACCGAGGCCACCCGTTCCGCCGGTAGCACCGACACCACCACTGCCAGCAGAACCACCATGGCCACCACGGCCACCAGTACCACCGCTACCATTTATATTGTCATTAAAGGCACTATTAGTAATGATAATATTGCCTATATTATAAATGCCAGCGCCATAACCGGCCGCACCACCGATAGTGCCGCTGCCGCCTAGCCCAGCTGGCATATTGCCATAATTTTCGCCTGAACCGACATTGCCGCCATTGCCGCCATTCATACCGAGGCCACCCACACCACTTACATTATTTATTAAGGTTGTATTGGTGATGATGAGGTTGCTTGTATTATAAATAGCACCACCATACCCACCAGCGCCACTTGTAGAGCCATTGCCACCAGCCCCGCCAGGGCCACCAAATGCGTCACCACTGCCATCACCACCATGACCACCAGCACCATTAAGCCCGCTAGATCCCCCTATATTATTGGTATTGGCTGATAAAGTCGTACTGGCTATTAGAAGTGAGCCATTATTATAGATAGCCCCGCCAGAACCAGTAGCGCCACCCATACCACTCTGGCCGCCATTGCCGCCACGGCCACCATTATAATAGTTGCAAAGGAAAGGACAATTTACGCCACCATTCCCCCCTCGGCCACCATTACCACCATCCCCGCCAGTTCCCCCAGCCCCATTGCTATTGGTTAGGATAGTCGTGGCTGTAATCGTTAAATACCCGTTATTATAGATGCCAGCTCCATCACCACTGAGGCCACCAGTACCACCAGTGCCGCCAGTGCCACCGGCCACAGCATTGCCAGTGATACCAGCGCCACCAGTGCCACCAGCGCCACCAGCACCACCAGCACCGCTACTATTGTGATGAACTGTTGCCCCCTCAATCGTTAGGTGCCCATTATTATAGATCCCCCCGCCATGACCCCCATTGTTACCATGGCCACCATTCGCCCCAGTCCCACCGGGATTGCCGGTGAGTCCATTATTGCCGGCCCCGCCAGCCCCGCCATGACCAGCATTGTTATGGCTAACCACAACCTCTAATAAGGAAAGTGTGCCATTGTTGTAAATGCCACCCCCATCTTGACCATTGGTGCCATTCGTACCGGGGTTGCCCATTATACCATCTTGGCCACTGACTGCTTGGCCATTGGTGATGGTTAGGTAGGCTAGGGTGACATCGGCGTTGGTGGTAAGGGAGATGACTCGGCCAGCACCCTCCGCATCGATAATTGTTGGGTATGAAAGTGGATCTGGTAGAGCAGACCAGAGTGTGGGTGTATAGCCACCTTGAATCGTTAGCGCTTTATCGAGATAAAGCGTTTGTGTTTCGCCAGCGATGGTTTGAACCCCAGCACAGCGACCAGCCACCTTAACGAGGCCGTCAACGGCGGCGACATCGACGGCATTTTGCAAGGCGATGGCGTTGGTGCTGGTGTACACGGTGGCCCCGTTATCGGGCGTGGCATAACAGAATAGGGGGAGGTTTAGGGTGAGGGTGACGACGGCCGAGTTGGTGAAGAAGCCATCACTTACTTGATACGCGAAGGTAATAACACCGGTTGTTTCCCAAGGGGGTGTGTAACTGAAGCTACCATCGGCTGCGAGGGAGAGGTTGCCGAGGGGGGGAGGGGTGAGGATGGTGGCCGTGAGGGGGTCGCCATCTGTTTCGATATCGTTGCTGAGGAGACCATTGGTTGTGGAGACGACCAAGGGCATATTCTCGGTTAACGTGTAGGCGTCGGGCACGGCGATGGGGGCGGTACTGATCAGGGTTAAGGAAACAACCCCTGTGTCGTTTAGAGCGCCATCGGTGACTTGATAGGTGAAGGTATAAATACCACTGGTTCCTAAAGTGGGGGTGTAGACAAAACTACCATCGTTGGCTAACGTTAAGGTGCCTACAGTTGGTGGCACCATGATCGTGGCTGTTAGCGTGGTACTATCTATATCTGAATCGTTGTTTAAGAGGCCAGCGGCCGCTGGTACTAGTAAATTAGCATTGCCTGTCAAGGTGTACCAGTCTGACACAGCGATGGGGGGATCGTTGGCGGCGGAAATGGTGATGGTGACGGTGGCCATATCGGTGGAAAGACCATCGCTAAGGACATAGGTAAACCAATCAAGACCATTAAAGTTGAGATTGGGTGTGTAAACGAAGGAGCCATCTAGATTTAAGTTGAGTGTCCCATTGGTGACATCAACAGCTAGGGTGGTGGATAATGTAGTGGTATCGATATCTGAATCATTAGCCATCACACCTGCTGAGGTAGCGAGTAGAGAGATGTCTTCGGTCGTTGTGAACCAATCATCAACAGCTACTGGTGGCCAGTCAGCGATGCTGTTGGTGAAGGTGCAGGTTATCTCTTCGCCAGAATCTAGATTGATGGTGACGGTATCATTGTTGATAATAGGGTCATCGCCGCTATTATTACTGTTACAGACTAAACTATCTAATTGCCAAGCTGGTGGGTAGGATTCAGTGATGGTGTAGATGCCGGTGGGGATGTTCAAATACTGGATCGTGTTAGTAATGCTGTCGCCATCGTCAGGATCGGCATCATCGAGAACGAAACTGATGCTGGAATAGCCATTGGCTAGGTCGGTTATTTGCGCGGCGGTCAGGGCGGTGTTGTAGAGGCGAACATCATCGAGGAGGCCATTGAAGTAGCGGTTAGGATCGGCGGAAAAGCCAATTTTAATATGTGTTTGCCAATCGAAATTGGAGTTGGCTTTTGCCCCGCTGGCTTTGAGAACCCCATCGATATATATTTTTTGACCACCAACAGTCCCGCCAAAGGTGTGAGCGATATGGTGCCAATTGTTGTCGGCATAGTTGGTGCCTGAAGTACAGATGACCTCGTTGTTCCACACACGGGTACAGATGTTGCCATTGTTTAAATAAATATGTCTGTCATGCCCATTGCCAGCATCCGTTACTGAATAGATACCACAGTTCGTGCAAGCGGTTTTAAACCATAATGAGACGGCATAACTGTTTTCAGAGACATTAATGGGCACAAAGATGTAATCGTTGACCCCGTCAAATTGGAGGGAAAAGTTGGAGAAGAAGAGGGGGGTATCGGTGCTGTAGGTTGGGCCGTTCAGGAGGGTGCCTGTATGGCCATTGCCCGATTGATCGGTGGCGGTGGTGCCGCTCCCTTCTTCAAAGGGCCAATGGCCTTGGGCTGGCTGGCTGGTATCGGCAAAGCCAGCTGTGAGGAAGTTGAAATTGGTGCCATCGGCGGGGCTGGCATCTTTGATGATGGTGATATTGCCGACGCCGATGACGGTGATGGAGACGACGGCCGTGTCGGTCAAGACCCCGTCTGTGGCTTGATAAGAGAAGGTGTCGATACCAGCGGAACCGAAGGTGGGTGTGTAGACGAAGCTACCGTCCGTGGCTAAAGAAACGTTACCCAGGGTCGGTGGGTCGATTACTGTTGCCGTTAAGGTGCCATTATCTATATCGGAGTCATTGGCTAAGACGCCGGTACCGGCGGATACGACTAAGTTCATATTGCTTGTGGTTGTATACCAATCGGGGCTGGCGATGGGGGGATCGTTGACGGCGGTGACGGTGATGGTGGCCGTGGCTATGTCGGTTGAAACGCCATCGCTCAGAATGTAGGTGAACCAGTCAAGCCCGTTAAAGTTTAGATTGGGAGTGTAAATGAAGGAGCCATCTAGATTCAAAGCGAGCGTCCCGTTGGTGACAGCGGTGCCAAGGGTGGTTGATAGAATCGTGGTGTCGATATCGGTGTCATTGGTGATGATGCCGGGAGCGGTGATTAGTAGGGGGGTATCTTCTGCGGTGGTGAAACTATCATCGACGGCGACTGGTGGCCAGTGGGCGATACTGTTGGTGAAGGTACAGGTGATATTTTCTGAGGCATCGAGGTTGATGGTGACGGCGTCACCATTGACAACGGGTGCGTCGCCGGTGTCGGTTGTGGCACAAGTTAAACTATCTAATTGCCAAATGGCGGGCATGGTTTCGGTGAAGGTGTAGGTGCCGAGGGGGAGAGAGTAGGTTATGGTGTTGGTAATGGTATCATTGTCGTCGGGCGTGGCATCGTCTAGGATGAAGTAAAGGGTTGGATCGAAGCCATTGGCTAGATCAGCGATTTCAGTAGCAGTTAAGCTACGGTTGTAGATGCGCAAATCATCCATTTTGCCGTTAAAATAGGCATCTCCTAGCCAATTGCTGCGGCCAACATAATTATTAGTCCGTAAAATAGAATTGGGGACAAAAACTGTTCCTGTTTGGATAGGTGTCCCATTTTTATAGATGGTGGCATTCCCACTGCCATCTACGGTGGCAGCGAGATGTATCCATGTATTCAGTTCGATGGCACCAGCGGCGCTGATTAGGGAACTTGTGCTTCCATTGAAAACATTGAAACTAAGGGTCGTATTGTTACTTAAGTTATATAAGATGATATTGTTAGACGCTGAGCCGTTACCAAAATCAATGATACGTGAATAAGTATTTAAACTGTCATAATAGGCCCAAACGGCGACAGTAAATCCGTCGGCAAAGGATTCATTCATGTCGGGGATATCGACGTAATCATTGGTGCCGTCGAAGTCGAGGGCGTAGGGGCTGGAGAGGGAGAGAGCGGGGGGAACGTTATTGGTGTAGAGGGGGCCATTGATGAGGGTGGCGTGGCGGTTGTTGGCTGAGTTGTCAGTGGCGGTGGTGCCACTGCCTTCATCAAAACGCCAATGGCCTAATAAAGAGTCAGCGGAGGGTAGGCCAGCGGCTGTAAAGAAAAAGTCTGTGCCATCGGCGGGGTTGGCTTCTTTGATGAGGGTGATGTTGCCTGACGGGGTGATAAGGGCTGAATTGGTCAACGATGTGGTTGTTGACGTGGTTTGCTCGGGGAGAGATGCTGCTTTGAGATCGTTGACGTTGATTAATTGAGCTAATAAGATCAAAGTTATTATAGGTAATATGATTAACAAAAGTATCCAAATAAAGCGATCATTGATTTTTGATCTCATGTGGCATGTCTCCTGCGGATGATAATTGATTAAGCCGGTGTATGTGTTGGTTAGGGTGTTATTGGGGAAGATTTCTCGACTTCGTTCAATCCTTGTTTTAAAGGTGAGGTGATGATGGTGGGGGACGGATTGAACTGCGCTCGAAATGACGTGGGAAGGAGGTGGATTCCTGTTTGCGCAGGAATGACAATGTTTTAGGTTGTTTGGGTTACAGTCTACGAAATTAGAAATGTGGAATCTTATTTAATCTTTGCTTTGGATTATAGCAAATATGGGTTGGATTTCAATAGTATATTTTATGTATCTTTTGGGATTTCTTTGTTTGTGGAGGAGCGGAGATCGTATGTTTAGGGAAAGGGTATGCGGATTCCTCGGTTGCGTCAAGTCCTTGTTATTAAGTGAGAATTTTTTAGAGTAAGAACGGGCTTGACTTCACTCGGAATGGATTTGGCTGGAGGGAGTTATGGGGAGGTCAAGGGGTGGGAAGGATGATGAACTGTTGGTTGGTGGTGGGGTGGGTGAGGCGGGTGTTGGTTTGGGGGTTGTAGAAGCCGGTGATGAGTTGGTAGGGGCCGGGAGGTAGGTCTGAGGGGGGAGTGAGGGTGATGGTTTCGGTGATGGTTTCTTGGTACCAGCTGGTGGTGGGGCGGGTGGCTTGTTGGGGGATGGCGTCGTTTTGGATGAGGAGGCGGCCGTCGGGGCCGAGGAGGTGGAGGAAGCGGGTGTAGCTGGTGGTGGTGGTGCCGGTGGCGCGCCAGCAGAGGGTGACGGTGAAGGGGGTGCCGGGAGTGATGGGTGTGGTGTCGATGGTGTAGCTGTCGAG
>DATHYN010000395.1:0-4198 GCA_035459145.1 Anaerolineae bacterium
AACCACCGCCCCGCCACCGCCACCGAGAGAATAAAGCCCAACACACTCCCCACCGTTTCCGCCACATACCCCCCATAACGCGGCCACGCCGTCGCCAATGGCGATAACACCCCATCAACAACCATCAACGACAGCACCAGCAACAACAACTGCCCCACCAACCGCCATAACAAACGTGGCCGCCCCTCTTCTTCCAACCAAATCAGCTTTCGCCACATAACAACACCTACTCGCTCAAAATCTTTTCGATAGCCGCGACCACATCAGCGCTTAATTCCACCTCGGCCGCCGCCACGTTGTCGACAATCTGACTCGGCCGAGTTGCCCCCACAATCGTGCTACTCACCCCCTCATCCCGCAACGCCCACGCCAACGCCAACTGCGCCCGCGTAATCCCCAACTCAGCCGCAATCGGTTTCAACTGCCGTACCCGCTCAATATTCGCCTCCGTCATATACCGCTCCTTAGCCCAATCCTCACGCCCAAACCGCGTATCCTCACCCACCCCCTCATCATATTTCCCCGTCAACATCCCCATCGCCAACGGTGACCACACCACCAACCCCACCCCCGCTGGCTTCGCCACCGGCAACACCTCACCCTCAACCCGCTCCCGCCACAACATCGAATATTGCGGCTGCTCGCTCTGCGGCCGATACCACCCGTTCGCCTCACACAATTCAACCGCCGCCTTTATCTGCTCCGCCTCCCACTCCGATGTCCCCCAATATAAAATCTTACCCATCGTAATCAGATCATTCATCGCCCGCACCGTCTCCCGCAACGGTGTCTCCGGATCATACCGATGACAAAAATAAATATCCAAATAATCTGTCCCCAGCCGACTCAAACTCTTATCCACACTCTCAAAAATATGTTTGCGCGATAACCCCCGATCATTAACATCATCACTCATCGGCCAAAACAGCTTGCTCGAAATCACCAATGTATGCCGTGGAAATTGGCTCAAAATCTTACCCATCTGCCGCTCCGCACCACCTTTTCCATAAATATCAGCAATATCGAAAAAATTAATCCCCTGCTCATACGCCGTCACCACCACCTGTCGGGCCTTATCTTGCTCCACCTTCCCTTCCCCATAATTAATCCAGCCGCCTAATGAAATCGTGCTCACCTTCATCCCAGCATTACCAAGTCGTCTGTATTTCATCTTTTATCCTTTTATCCTTTCAAATTCGCTTGAATCGGCTTGTGAAAATTGTTACAATAAAGAGGGTTCAATAACCAATCTATTATCTCCAAAACTTGTTATACTTCATTATCGCCAATTTCCAAATAACTTTGTTGCAACACAAGGTCAAAACCAAAATTTGCTACAATAAGCGCCACCCACTACCACAAACCTCCCCACCCTTACATCCATATCGTTAAATTACCATATTTTCTGTATAATACTAATGTAGATTTATCAAAATCACGTTACACTCTGTTTAAATTCATTTTCTTAACGCTTCCCCCTACCAACCACCCCCTATGAAACAAGCGTGAGTACTCAATTCGGATAAAACAACTTATGTCCCTTTCAGAAATGACCACCAAAGACAAAACCGCACCCTATCTACCAACCTCAATCAGTTGGCGGCAACATATCAAAGCGGTTGTTGTCCTTTTTAAACTCCGCGTTGTCTCCCTCCTCCTCCTCGCCGCCGTTGGCGGCGCCTTCCTCGGCGCCCAAGGCTGGCCTGGCCTCGGCCACCTCACCCTCGTCCTCATCACCGGCGGCATGGCCGCCGCCGGCGCCTCCGCCCTCAACCAATACATCGAACGCCACTCAGACCACCTCATGGGCCGTACCCGCACCCGCCCCCTCGTCACCGGCCAGTTCCAAGCCCAACCCGTCCTCCTCATCGCCATCACCCTTGTCCTCCTACCCAGCCTCGCCGTCCTCCCCATCAATCCCGCCCTCTCCTTCTTCCTCCTCCTCGGCGCCTTTATCTACGTTGGCATCTACACCCTCTGGCTCAAACCACGTACCTTTCTTAATATCGTCATCGGCGGCGCCGCCGGCTCCGCCGCCGTCATGAGTGGTGGCGCCGCCGTCGGCGCTTGGCAAGATCCTGCCGTTATCGTCCTCGCCGCCCTCGTCTTCCTCTGGACTCCCGCCCACTTCTGGAGCCTCGCCATCCTCTACCGTAGTGACTACCAAAAAGCGGGCACCCCCATGCTTCCCGCCCAAATCAGTTTGCGTCACGCCGCCTTCTGGGTTCTCATCCACACCCTCCCCACCGCCCTCAGCGCCCTCCTCCTCGGCCTCACCCCCGCCCTCGGCCCCCTCTACCTCATCCCCGTCACCATCGTCACCATCGACATCATCCGCCACAATATCCGCCTCCTCTGGCAACCCAACCCCATCCACGCCCGCAAACTATTCATCTCCTCCAATATCTACCTCATGGTCGTCCTACTCGCCATCTGCCTCGATACCACGCTCTCGTTTTAACACCTTTAATCAATCGTTGTTAACTCACTGCAATTAATACCTGCTCTTTTTCATAACTTTAGCCGTTAACCTCAATAATTCCGGATCTTCAGGCTCCAACTTCTGCCACATCGACAACCACGCTTTGGCCCGATTTATAATCCCCTCGGCCAATGCCAACTCAATATCAATTTGCGCCAACGCCTTAAATTCACTAACAAGAACAAAATAAATCTAAAAATCCACCTTAATCCGCATCCTTAACCGGAAACCGATACCGAAAATCACAAAAATCAGCCCCCTCCATAATCGTCTGCGTCCGTTCAAACACAGCCTCCCCATTAAATCCCTCTACCAATGCCCCATCCCGATTACATGACAACAACGCGCCCAACTCTGGCACCCCCAACGCCCGATACATCTCCGCATACCGACACCGACGCACATTAAAATGCAAATCCCCCTCTCCTTGCTTTAACATCTCCAACTCCAACGCATCATCCCGCGTCCAATACGCCAACGAATCCGCAAAAGCCACTTCATCCTCACCACCCATCGCCTCGGCCAACCCCGCCCCCTGCTCCCGCGCAATCCCCCCCCCCCCCCGCTTCACCACCCCCAACACCCGCTCCCGTCCAAACTCCTCCCCCAACGCCTCAATCAACGGCACCAATAGCCGCGCTTCAACCTCCCGCCGCGTCAACACCCCAATCCGTGCATTCAAATCATCCACCAAACCATCATCCGTCTCACTCATCATCACCCTTCCTAACCTAAGTAAAATAACCCTAACAACACAAACCTTTATACTCTATCACAATAGCAAATTCCAGATTATTTCGATGACAGCCAACAAAAACCATTCGCCCCAACCGCCCCAACCACCTATAATAACCCAATGATACCAAATCCGGCTCCCCAACCCAAACAAACCCTCGGCCTCATCGCCGACATCCACGGCGACCTCCCCCGCCTCCAACAAGCCCTCGCCTTCTTCGACCACCACCAGATCACCACCATCTACTGTGCCGGCGACATCGTCGACCGCGGCCCCCACGCCGACCAAATCACCACCATCCTCCAACAACGCCACATCCCCACCATCCGTGGCAACCATGAATATACCATCACCCAAAACCAAGACCGCTACCGCCAAAAAGCGGGACAATCAGAGGCCATACGTCAACGCCTCACCGCCAAAGGCCGCCTCGTCAACGACCACACCCTCGACTTTATCCGCCACCTCCCCCCAACCCTCAGCTGGCAATTCGCCGGTTACCGCTTCCTTATGGCCCACGGCACCCCCTGGAGCGACATCCTCGGCCTCTTCCCCGACAGCCGCCCCAGCCGCTTCCACCAAATCCACGACCGCTACGCCCACACCCACGACATCATCATCCTCGGCCACACCCACACCCCCCTCCACGCCACCATCAACAACCTCCACATCATCAACCCCGGCGCCATCTGCGGCTTCACCATCCGCGACAGCCACATCTGCGCCTACCTCACCCTCCCCAACCCAACCCTCCACCTCCACAACCTCAACACCAACCACACCACCATCCTCCCATCGATAACCATCCCTACCACACCCGCCCAACCCACAACACCTCCCTAAAAAGCTCCGCGGCCCCTCGCCCCTCCTATCCCATCTCCTCACCCCCAGCTCCGCCCAACCTACCGGCTAAGCATTGCGCACCTTACCTCCCTAAAAACCTCCACGGTCTCCCTCCCCAGCCCCCACCCTACTCTATT
>DATHYN010000396.1:0-9994 GCA_035459145.1 Anaerolineae bacterium
TTGGTTTGATGCGTATGAAGGTACCTGGCGCCTCATGGAATACCGAGATGGCGATTAAAGTGGCCAAAGCCCGAGCTGCTTATTTATCTGACCAATGGCACTCATTGCCTTTGGCTGTCTGACAACTTGTTAATGCACCCTATCATACCCTCCATACAATCCTAACCAAACATAAACAGGTATTTATCATGACCATCACCATCCCCCAAATCTTCCAAAAATGCCAACAAATCTTCCCCGCTTGGCAAAACCTCACCCTCGATGACTTCCATTTCACCGACCCCAAAGGCTTCTCCTCCTTCACCATCTCCATCCAAGCCCAAAACCCAACCCAACTCCAAGCCCAATACCCCTCGGCCCCCACCGCCGTCCTCTACCGCCACCTCGCCACCAAAGAAAACGCCATCCTCAACTTCGACCGCGAAAAAGCGGTCTTCCTATTATTAGGCCACCACAACATCGCCGCCCACTGCTACCATTACGACCACACCTGCCGCCTCGAAGCGTTCTACCACGGCCGCACCCTCACCCCCACCGACCTCACCAACACGGCCATCCTCGAAAAAATCGCCGTCCAACTCGCCAAATTCCACCAACTCACCCCGCCCGACCTCCCCACCAACAGCTTCTTCCACGAACTCTATAAAAAATGGACCCCCCTCGCCCGCCACACCATCGACACCAAACGAGACCAATTCCCCCCCAACGAACAAAAAATGTGCGCCGACCTCATGTCCATCCTCACCCCCGATACCTACCACCGCGTCCAAGCCTGCCTCCCCACCACCCCCCTCACCTTCTGCCACAACGACACCTACCACGGCAACATCATGCTCCTCGATAACGGCGACATCAAACTCCTCGATTTCGAATTCTCTTGCCTCAACCACCCCGCCTTCGACTTCGCCAACCTCTTCGCCGAAACCGTCATGAAACACAAACAACCCGACTACCCCTACTTCCGCATCGCCGCACCGGAATACACCACTGAGCAAATCACCCACCTCATCGCCGCCTACCTCGACCAGTTCCCCCCCCACCACTTCCCCGACCCCCCCGCGGCCCGCGCCCAACTCCTCACCGAAACCCTCAGCATGATCCGCCTCTCCGACTACATGTACGCCATGGCCGCCCTCCCCCTCGCCCTCGAACCCATCCAAAAAATCCGCTTCATCCCCTACGCCCACGCCCGCTTCCACAAATTTTTACAAACGACGGCGTAAGTTGTCATTCCTGCGCAGATGCTGTCCGCTTTTCTTATGTCAACAACCATTTACAGCCCGATCAGGGCTGTCATCCTCGCGAAAGCGGGGATCCACTCCTAAAATCACCTTCATTTCGGCTTCGTTCTCCGCAAATCCTACCTGCTCAACAAAAACGGACAGCATCTGCGCAGGCAGGAATCCACGCTTAACTTCACCTTTGATTTAGCCTTGTTGTAAGCTAATCCCCAACGAAAAATAACCCTAACAACATAAATCTTACCCTTAAACCAACAAGACCACATTATTATCACCTTTGATTCAAATTATGGTACATTAGTTTACCGTGATGGCTGAGGTACCCAATCTGGTGTTATTTATTTCCGCTTGCTCCTTATCTGCAACCCACTGCCCCCGCGGCGAAAACTCCGTATCGAAAACAAATTCATAAATCTCAGCCAAAACCGTTTTGATACCAACCCACATGGAGTAACGCAAAATGCGGCGCGTGCGCCGGTCATAACTGTTGAACAGACGCCGAACACCTCGCCAACGAAGATGAAAAAGAGCTTCAGTTACTTTAACCCCCCAGAACAAAGCGGCTGGTGAGAGGTGCGGGGTATGGATAATTTG
This sequence comes from Anaerolineae bacterium, assembly GCA_035459145.1. Lineage (GTDB taxonomy): Bacteria > Chloroflexota > Anaerolineae > Promineifilales > Promineifilaceae > DATHYN01. Next base: position 1,836 of record DATHYN010000396.1, read on the forward strand.
ATTGCGGTAAGTCCATTTAGCACTATCTGTTTGGATAATATCGTCAAGGTTGGTGTTGCGACCATCTTTCGTCCAGAAATGGGGCGTGATATAGACCGCATTAAGGATATCGGGGTCGAGTTCTCCTATTTTTCTTAATTTGGTACGCAGGGTCCCTATAGATTCCGTTTCCAAGCCGTAAATGATGTTAACCAGACTAATAATCCCGTTTTGGCGCAAACTGGCCACCGCCTCTTTCGAAATTTGAAACGGATTGTTTTTACGAATGGTGGTGATGACCTCATCCTCAAGAGATTCGACACCCATAACAACGTAGTCGACACCGGCCGCTTTATACAATGGTAGGATATCTTGGTCGCGGACAACATCAGCCGCGGTCATATTGATATTGAGGGAAAGATCGAGGTTGGCGGCCGTGAGCCGCGTAAGCAAGTCGATTGTAACCTCACGATCAGCCCCAAAATTTTCATCAGCCAGCCAAACAATTTTGACATCATATTGGGTAGCCAGAATGGTCAGTTGGTCAACAAAGTTTTGGGGCGAACGATGGCGCCATTTTTTCCAAAAGAGCCATTGGCCGCAATAAGTGCAGGTTAGAGGACAGCCACGGCTAAACTGCATCCCAGCCGAGCGACCAACACCAAAAAGCTCATACTGGGGCCAATCGACCAGTTCCCAGCCAGGGCGGTAGTCGTCCAGATTGCGGAGGGGCGGACGACGTGGATGTTGGCCGTGTTCGCGGGTGACAAGCCCAGCCACCGTTTCCATAGGAATATTGTTTTCCCACGCATCAATTAAATCGAGGATAGTTTGTTCTCCCTCACCACACACAATGACATCAAGGGCAGGGCATTGATCTAAACTAGCTTGGGCGTTATAGGAAGGATAAACACCTCCATACACAATCTTGGCTTGGAGGCAAGCTTGTCTCACCGCCGTAGCTGTTTGCAGGCAGGTGGTATGGGCGGCCGTGGAGCCAGTATGCCCAATCAAAATGTAATCAGGCGCCAACGCTTGTAACTGTTGACTAAGTTTGGGCAGGGACCAGCCGTAGGCATCGTTATCGATAAGATGAACATCGTGGCCAGCATCGATGAGGGGCCCCCCAAGCAAAACCAGCCCCAGAGGAATTTGGTAGCCAAGACCATATTTATTGGCGATGAATTGACGGGCGGGAGTAAGCAAAATGACACGAGCACACATCAGGTCTCTCCTTGGTTAAGAACGTGCCTAGCAAGGGTTTTGACAAATTAGCGCTGAGTTATGCTTGAGGTTTTATTAGCAACGTTCAAAAGTTTCAAAAAATATTGAAAGTATTGTACCATACGCAGTATCCGTTTTCAACCAACAATTTTGGCCATCAACCCAATCCCCTTCTGCCCGACCCCGTTCGCCTGATTCATTCCCCGCACCAACTTAACCATATTAACAATCGTATCAATCAATACCACAATCGCCACAATCACAAAAATAGTCAAAAACAGCGACATCCCCACCACGGCCAACTCCCCACCACCATTAACAGCTTCCGTCCATAACTCACGATCAACTGGAAAAGCATCCGTCACCCCCTCGGCCGCCAACCACGCCCGATGCCCACGAATCAATAACCCAAGTAAAACCAAACTAAATAAATTAGTCCCAATATAAGCAAGCCGTGTTTTCGTTTGCCAACGACCATGCCACAACAACACAACATCCAAAGCCACACCCAACACCAACGAAACTCCCAACCACGGCAGATATTGTCTAATCACCGGATTCTCCACAACACTGCTCCCATCAATCCATTGAAAGCCACCTTGCTGCACAAAACCAGCTAAAAAGCCTAACACCCCTAATTGAATGATCACACTGATAATCTGTCCAAACCGATCCACAACCTCACCCTCACTCGTCAACGCGGGTAACTTCTTAGGATCAAACGCCTCGTCATCATCAACCTGCACATCAAATCGCTGTAATGCCCAAAAAATAAGGACAATCATCCCAAAAGCAGTGGGCAAACCATTAACAACACCCCATAATTCACCAATAAACGTCGGCGTCTGATTACCTAACATAAACGACAACAACATCGCCACTAACTGTATGCCCACCAAAACAGCTACCACCGTCCCCACAACCTGCTTAAATAGCGGAAACAATGACGGCCCAATCAAATAATCCCCTTGCGGATAATAAGCCGAAGCCACCTTCTGCGGTGCCCCCATCTGCTGAATCACGGCCTCAATCTGCGCCTTATCCTGACTTAACCCATCCTCCGTCTCCAACGCATCATACAATGACGAACGCAACTCCGTTAAAATATCATCACGCTGTTTCGCCGGTAATAACCGACCAATTGCTTGTAAATAACGCTCTATCAGTTCCATTATGAACCACCTTTTTTTGTCTGTAACAGTTTATCCATGACCCCTGTCATTTGATACCAATCCGCTTCTAATGCTTCTAAAATATCTACACCCGTAGGGCTAATTTGGTAATATTTGCGCGGCCGTGAACCATCTGTATTCCAACTACTCTCCAACAACCCCTGCTTCTCCAAACGACGCAGAAGTGGATAGAGCGTACCTGTATCAATTTCTAAATCATGTTCATCCAAGTGATTAATCAGGGCATAGCCATATTTTGGCGATTTTAACTGACTTAAAACCGCTAAAATCAACATTCCCCGTCGTAACTCTTGGGTGATCTTGTCATAAGTTTCCAAATTATCTTTATCAATCATTATGCAACGCATTATACTGTGCGCCACACACTATGTCAAGATCCAAAACAAATAGTAGCGAGTTTGCTCTCCCCAAACAATATCTCCCCCCTATGGTATCTCTTTGACACCCGCACCAATCGCACCATCCCTTATCTCCCCCGCCCCATCGGTAATGAGTAGCAACACCAACCACCAACAACACCAACCCTGCACATACCCCCTTACATCCGTACGACCCCCATCCTTCCAACCAAACACCCCCCCACCCCTCTCCTCACCAACAAAAAAAATCCGTCCAATCCCCAAAATCCGCGTCAAAAACCACCAAACCTTCTCAAAACAATCTCCCCCCCCAAATCAACACCACACTTCCCCCACTCTTACCCTTCAATCACACACAACGGCCGTTTAATCTGTTACAATCACCCTTATGATTAAACCGCAACAAACCCCAAACACCATCCCCCTCTCCCCAATAGGCGTTAGCTTCATCCTATTACTCATCCCTCTTGTCGTTAGCTTCTGGAGTGCCAACCCGTTCGCCCTCACCAAAACAGCTCTTTTACGGACGCTTGTGTGGCTAACGGCCGTTGCCCACCTCCACCAAAAACAAGCCCCCCCCCACCCAACCCTACCCAAAAGCCTCTTCCTCCTCCTCAGCTTCCTCCTCACCACCCAAATAGCCGCCACTATCCTCGCCACCAACAGCACCATCAGCTGGTGGGGCAGCTACACCCAACAACAAGGTTTACTCACCCAAGCCAGCTACCTCCTCCTTTTCCTCATCGTCGCCACCACCCATTTCACCCCACAAACCCTCCACCAACTCTTAACCTATATGATACTCCCTTCCATCCCTATCAGCCTCATTGGCCTAGCCCAATGGTTCGGCTACCTCCACTGGGGCCTAATCACCGACGCCCGCTCCCCCCTGTTTACCACCCTCGGCCGCGCCAACTTCACCGGCGCTTACTTAGCCCTCGTCACCCCCATCACCCTCGCCTTTCTCTGGCAAGCCACTACAAAATCAAAACGATTACTCTACACCCTTTTACTTCTCCTACAAATAACTGTCACCGCTCTCACCCTGTCCCGTGCCGCTCTCCTCGCCTTTATTTTAGGCACCGCCACCACTCTCTTCTTACGCCACTACCCCCAGCTTTCTCGCCCCCAAAAACAGTACGCCCTTCTCGCCATCAGCCTCACAACGGCACTCCTAACCCTTCTCGGTACCATCTGGCTTTTCAATCAAACGGCCGGCTCATCCGCCGCCCGCACCACCATCTGGCGCACATTACTCCCGCTAATCAAAGAAAATCTTTGGTTTGGCTACGGCTTCGATCAAATCGAATTCATCTTCCCCGTCCATTACCCCCCTCAACTCGTTTATTACCAAGGGCGTGGCATCCTTATCACCCGTGCCCACAACTTTATCTTAGAAAAAACATTTGCCACCGGCCTTATCAGCTTTTTGCTATGGTTGACCTTAGTTGGTTATGCTCTATCTTCTGCTATCAAACATTTATCGTCACAACATCCCCCTTCCGCCAACAATCTTTTCATTCCCCCCCTCTGCGGTCTGATTATCGCCCACCTCACCAACAACCTCTTTAGCTTTGAGACCACCACCACCGCCACTCTCTTCTGGATCACTCTCGCTTTACTCATCACCCTTACCCATCCCGCCACCAAATCCACTTCCAAGCCTCCCCCACCCTACCACCAAGCTACTACCATCACCCTCACCCTACTTGTCTTAATCCTTGCTTGGCTAGCCAACGGCCGTTACCTCCTCGCCGATTTCTACACCCACCAAGCCCACCTCGCTACCAACGTGTCTAAAGCCATCACCCTCAACCAAAAAGCTATCCACTATGCCCCCCACCAACCCGTTTACTATCACAATCTAAGCCGCAGCTACCAGCAAGCAGCCACGCAACAACCATCCCAAGCCGCCACCTACTTTTCCTTAGCCACTATCCCTCTACAAACCGCTCAAGAGATCACTCCCCAAGATTATCGCCACTTCGAAACCCTCGCCAAACTATACACCCAATGGGCGCTAACCATTGACCCCGATTATCTAACCAACGCCGACAACGCCTTTGCCTCGGCCACAACCATCGCCCCCAATCTGGCTACGCTCTATACAGCTTGGGGGGAACTTTACCTCAACATAAATCAACCAATCATCGCTCAACAAAAATTTAACCAAGCTCTTAACCTTGACGCCAGCAATCCTATGCTTTACACTCATCTGGGACACATTGCCCTCAATAATGAGGATTTCACCGTCGCCTTTACCAACTTCACAACCGCTCTTCAAGAGCAACCAAATCATCTTCCCGCCCAACTAGGCCTCGCCCAACTGGCCCTTGCTCAAAATAACCCCTCCCTCGCTCAACATTACCTGACCCCCATCCTCCAACAAAACCCACAAAATCCTATTGCGCAACAATTATGGCGTCAAACAATCTATCCCTAACCAGATAAACCATATCTAAGGAGTTCTTATGAAAGAGAAATATTTTTCCCGCTTAATCATCCTCGTTACCATATTAATGGTGATGGCTGGCATTGCTGGTGCCTATTGGCCCCAAATCAATAACCTCACCCCCATTGCCACCGCCCAAGACACCCCCACCATTGCCGCCAGCAACATGGCCCCTGTCGATAGTGCCATCAGCTATCAAGGGTCTCTCCTCGACGATCAAGGCAATCCATCAACAGGTTCATACACCATGCGTTTCCAGTTATGGGATGCAGAATTGGGCGGTACATCCATTTGGAATAGTGGGAACCTGATGATTAACGTCACCGATGGAATTTTTAACACCAACCTAGCCATCGATCCCGCCGACTTTAACGGCACCGGTTATTGGCTTAGTATAGAAGTCGATGGGGAAATGCTAACCCCACGGCAGGAACTTCTCCCCGCACCATACGCCTTAACCTTACGTCCTGGAGCACAAGTTGTTGGTGATGGCGCTCTTTACCAATCCATTTTTTCCGCTGAGGTGTCTGGCTTTGATACTAGCAGTCGAGCCATATTTGGAAATACCGCCACTGGTGATGCCATCTACGGCAATGCCAATGGCGGCTATGGCTTAGTCGGGAGCAGTGTTGATGGCAGTGGCCTCTATGCCTTCAGTAGTAATAAAGCCGCTGGTAAATTTTTTAGTAGTGCTGGGTACGGCATCGAAGTAACGACCAACAGTACCGATCATTGGGAAAGCGCTGGCTATTTCCAAGCCAATGGCGGCTACGGTATTATGGCTCAAAGTAGTAACAACCATGGTGTCTATGCCATAGGTAACCAGGCTGGCGTTCGTGCTGAAGGTGGTAGTTTTGGTGTCTCTAGTTGGTCAGCGAATGGAACTGGTGTTTCGGGGAACTCGGATACATGGATTGGTGTCTCTGGTAATTCCAACTTCAATTACGGCGGGTATTTTACTTCCAGCGACTTTCGCGGTTTATTCGCCCGAGGAGGTGCCGGCTGGCATGATGGTTACTTTAATGGTGATACTGGTATCTTTGTTAATGGATCTTGTGTAGGTTGTGCTCTCGCCTATCAAGCAATCAATCGTAATGACACCCCGTTACAACCGGGTGATCTCGTCGCTATCGCTGGCATGTCCGATCCATTGCCCAATGAAAACACCCCCATCCTAGAGATTGAAGCGATTAATCAACGCAATACGGCTCAACTGATTGGGATTGTCTCCTCCGCCGCTAATTACAATAATGAAGCCAATGAACAACCTGGATTGCGGGCTGTATCTGGATCAGTGGCCACTGACCAATATCTCTACCTAATAGTACAAGGCATCACCACCATCAATATTCCTCCAGCCTTAACCAATACAGAACCGGGCGCACAATTAGGCTTTACCGCTGGGGTCCTCACCGTGATTGACCCCAACTCATATACGGGACCGATTATTGGCCGAGTGCTTGGCCCCAACAAAGATAATAGCAATCAATTATGGGTAATGATTGACTTCTCCTCCTAAAAAGAGACTGTCGTTTTTTAACATGTCACCCCCAATCAGCCCTCAAGCCCCCTTCGTGGATACTGTCGTTTTTCACAAAATCGTCCTCCTAGTCTCCTTCAAAGAGGCGTCCCAACTAGCCCGATGCGCTCACGCTCGGGTGAGGGCACCCTCAACAACACCTCCCTCACCTCACCAACAAAAAAAATCCGTCCAATCCCCAAAATCCGCGTCAAAATCCCCCAAACATCCTCAAACCAACTCACAACTCAAACCTACGTATCTTTTAAAAAACGACAGTATCTTCAAGGAGACATCCCCACTAGCCCGATACCACAATACGAGTGCAAAATTGATGTCAACTACTACCAGCCCTCATCCAACCTCAGCCCGGTTCACCGGGCGCCAATTCTAGCACGGCGTGTTCACACCCGTGCGGAATGCGGACGAACACCCCAACCTCTTTATGAAGCTATTCGCCTAAGACAATAGCCTCAAAAAGCAATTTCTAGCCCATTTTGCTACTTGACATAAGTTTTGCATCGGTATTCATTCACACTCGGGCGATCCACGCCTGACCAGTACCCTCTTTTCACCAACCCTGATCAAAAAAACGACCCATCATTTTGACAATAGGTTAAGATTTGCCGACATTTATGCTAAAATACCTAAACAAGAAATAGCAAATGACTAATTGAACCTCACACTCACCAAAGGAGTGACACATGAACAAAAAGCTTCTAATACCCTTCATAACTCTCTTAACCCTCACCAGCATTATCATCGCCTCGGCCCAAACCGGCGGCACTTTCGACCTCTCCTGGTCCACCATCGATGGCGGCGGTGGTACCAGCACCAGCGGCAACTTCACCCTCTCCGGCACCATCGGCCAGCCAGACGCCGGCACCATGAGCGGTGGCAACTTTTCCCTCAATGGTGGCTTTTGGCAACCCGCAACTAGCTGCGCCGCCCCCACCACCGTCACCGCCGCCATCACCACCCCTAACATCACCTTCTCTTGGCCGAGCGGGTCTTACAACGTCTACCGCGCTGTCGATGACCCTTACTTTACAACCGGCACCCAAATCGGGGCCAATGTTAGCTCCGGCTGGACCTACGCCGAACCCCTTCTCGGCAATGCCACCCAAAACGGCTACTACATCATCGGCACCACCACCGCTTGTGCTGTCCGCTTCGGTCAATTTGATTACGACCTCACTGTTGGCTCTTAATCATAATGCCACCCCACTCATCATACCCACGCTCATCATTGCTAACAATACGCCTACAGCTTTATACACTGTAACCTAAACAACCCAAAACGCTGTCATTCCGGCGCAGATGCTGTCCGTTTTTCTTATGTCAACAACCATTTACAGCCCGATCAGGGCTGTCATCCTCGCGAAAGCGGGGATCCACTCCTAAAATCACCTTTATTTCGGCTTCGTTCTCCG